>JAXDMB010000502.1:0-7428 GCA_034666325.1 Vulcanimicrobiota bacterium | reverse complement strand
TCAGGCGCGATCAGCGATCAGTGGTACGCGGCCAGCTTGACCGACGTCGCGCCGAGCGCCTGCGCGAGGTCGTAGTGCGCCTGGTCGGCGATGCGGTGATAGTTCGCGTCGGCGGCGGCGCCGAACTTCTGGTCGATGTCGTCCATCACGGCTTCGTGAATCTTGTTCGTCACGAGATGGTCGAGCTGCGTGCCTTCATAGTACGTTGCGCCGACCAGACCCAGGCCGACGACGCGCTTCGCGAGCGCAGCGCCGTGCAGCGCCGGGGACGGGAACTTCACGCCGGCCCCCGTCGCGATCTTCACCGCGTCGTTGACGGCGAAGTTCTGCACCGCGACGAACGAGGCGACTTTTGCCGCGCCGTACTGCTTGGTGAGCTTCGCGACTTCCGCATTGGCGACTTTGGCGCCGGCCATGGCCGTCACGGCCTTGACGAGCGAGAAGTTGCCGGGCGCGCCGCCGGCGGTGACGAGCGAGATCGCGGCCTGCAGATCCGGTGCGCCCTTGTAGGTGACGCCGTCGCCGCCCGCGGTACCCGGGGGCATCCCGTGGTCCATGCCGCCCGACATCGAGCCCTTCATGGAACCGCCCATGGAGCCGCCGGCGGCCGGCATCGGCGATGACATCGGGGACGCCATCGGCGACGACATTTGCGCAAGCGCCGGCGTGAGACAAAGTGCGGCGAGCGCCGCGCCGGCCGCTGCGGCCGTGAGTTGTTTGATCAAGTGAATCCTCCAGAGTACGAGTACAGCCGATGTAACGGACGCCTCGTACGACTGGATTGATCTCGCCTATTGCTGGACGGTGATGTTGTCCGCTTGCAGCGTGCCGTCGGGATCGGTGCGGCCGTTGACGTCCACCACCGCGCCCACGCCCGGCGTCGCGCCGCGCGGGTTGATCACGGTGCCTTGATGCAGCTTGACCGTGCGGTAGCAGTTCGTTCCGCACTGCACTTGCATATCGAAGCGCTTGAAGTACGACACGGTTCCGCGCGCGTTGTTGCGCGAGTTGACCGCCTGGCGCTGGAGAATCTGCTGGCCGACCCCGATGATCGTCTGGATGATCGCCGAGTTGGGCGTGTTGGGCGGGAGGGTCGGCACGGCGATCGGCGTCGGCACCGGCGCCGGGGTCGACTGGGCGCCCGCGAGTGAGCCGGCACCCAGAGCGAGAACGAGAGCCGACGTGGCGATCAATGACGGACGCATAGTGAGCAAGGAACGCACCTCGGACGCGGCGGGGTTCCGGTGAGCGAGCAGCCGGACGCGATTCGGGACGCCGCCACGGTCATCGTCGGCCGGGACACGAGCGAGGGCCTGGAGGTGTTCCTCGTGCGCCGCAACGCGCACGCGGCCTTCTTGCCGGAGATGTACGTGTTTCCGGGCGGCCGCGTGGACGAGGACGACCGCGCCGCGGCGGCAGGACGCCTGCACGGGTCGGCCGGCGACGTCGACCCGCTGTACGTGGTCGCGGCTGCCCGCGAGACCTTTGAAGAGGTCGGGCTGCTGTTCGCCACCGGCGAGGTCCACGTGGGCACGCTCGCCGGCTTGCGCCGGGCGATGAACGCCGGCGAGCTGACGTTCACCGCCGTGCTGGAGCAACTCGACACGTCCGTCGACGCCTCGCAGCTGCGCTACTTCTCGCGCTGGATCACCCCGAAGGCCGAGCACGCGACGCGCCGCTTCGACGCGCGCTTCTTCGTCGCGCGCGCGCCCGAGAACCAAGTGGCGGAAGCGGACGCGGCCGAAGTGCTCGACGGCCGCTGGATGCGCCCCGCCGACGCGCTGGAAGCGTACGTGCGCGGCGAGATCGCGCTCATCTTTCCGACGATCAAGCACCTCGAGCGCATCGCGCCGTACCGCACGGTGGACGAGCTGCTGCGGTTCGCGCAGGCGAAGCCGATCGTGACGGTGACGCCCGACGTGCAGCCCGGACCGACGTTCATCCTCATCCCGGAGCTCGAGAACGCATGGTGAGCCTGAGCGCGCGCGTCGCGCGGCTGCGCGCGAACAACCCGTCACCGCTCACGCTGGACGGCACGAACGGGTACGTCGTGCGCGCGGGAGAGCGCACGCTGATCGCGATCGACCCCGGGCCGGTGGACGACGCGCAGCGCGACGCGTTCTTGCGCGTCGCGCGCGACGAAGACGCGTCGTACGCGGCGATCCTCGTGACGCACGGCCATCCCGATCACTTTCCCGGCGCGGCGCCGCTCGCGGCGGCGACCGGCGCGCCCGTGTACGCGCATCCCGGCGCAGCGTTTCCGCACGACCGCGCGCTCGCCGACGGCGACCGGCTGGAGATCGGCGACGCCGCGTTCGCGGTGCTGCACGCTCCCGGGCACGCGCGCGATCATCTCGTGTTCGTTTTGGAAGACGAACGTGCGGTGTTCACCGGCGACAACGTGCTCGGCACCGGAACGGTGGTCGTCGCGCCGCCGAGCGGCGACATGCGGACGTACCAGCGCACGCTGCACCGGCTGCGCGACGAGCACGGCGACGCGCGCGCGATCTACGGCGGGCACGGCCCCGAGGTGCGCGGCGTGCGCGCGAAGCTGGACGAGTACATCGCGCACCGAGAGGCGCGCGAGCGCGGCATCCTCGCCGCGCTCGATGACGGCGGCGCAACGATCCCCGAGATCGTCGCGCGCGTGTACGCCGCGACCGACACGCGGCTGTGGCCGGCGGCGGCGCGCCAGGTGCTCGCGCACCTCATCGCGCTCGAACGCGAAGGGACCGTGCGCGGCGACCCGGTCTCACGCGAGCCGACCGCGGCGGAAGCGGCGCTGCTCGATCCGGATCTGTCGCGGCTCGACGAGAATCTCGGCTCGGACGTGATTCGCGCGGAGCTCGGTTACGGGAACGCCGAACCGCTGCGGCGCTACGTCCGCACGTCGTCCCGCAGCGCCTGATCCCCCGTCACCAGATCGACTGGTACAGCGCCTCCGCTTCGCCGCGGCTCATCTCGCGCGGGTTGTTGACGAGCAGGCGCTGGCCGCTGTCCCAGCCCTCGCGCGCCAGTTCCTCCACTTGCGCGCGCGGCACGCCGTAGTCGCGCAGCGACGGCGAGATCGACAGGGCGGCCAGCAGCCCGTCGACCCAGCCCGCGAGGTCGTCCGTTCCCGCGAGTTCCGCGAGACGGCGCAGCTTGGCCGCCGCTTGCGGCGCGTTGAACCGCAGCACCGCCGGCAGCAGTACCGCGTTGGTGCGGCCGTGCGGCACGTGGAAATGCGTGTCGAGCGGATACGCCAGCGCGTGCACGGCTCCGAGACCGGCCGAGTTGAACGCCATTCCGGCCAGCATGCTGCCTTCGAGCGTCGCCGCGCGCGCGTCGAGATCGGCGCCGTCGCGAAACGCGCGCACGAGGTTCGCCGCGAGCAGCTCGAACGCGCGCTCGGCGAGCGCGTCGCTGAGCGCGCACGCGCGCCGGCCGAGATACGCTTCGATCGCGTGCGTGATCGCGTCCATGCCGGAGTCCGCCGTGACCTTCGGCGGCGCGCTCACCGTCAGCGTCGCGTCGACGACCGCGACGTCCGCCAGCAGCGCCCACCCGCGCGCGGCGTGCTTCACGTTCACGTCGTCGGCGATGACGGCGGCTTGCGACACTTCGCTGCCCGTGCCGGCCGTCGTGGGGATCAGGACTTTGGGCAGCGGACGCCGCCGGAACTGGTCGTTGCCCCAGTACTCGGTGACGTCGCCGCCGTTGGTGACGAGCGCCGCCACGAGCTTCGCCACGTCGATCACGCTGCCGCCGCCGATGCCGACGACGCAATCGGGCTTCGTCGCGGCCGCGAACGCGGCGGCGGCACGCACGGTCGCGATCGTCGGCTCGCCGGTGATGTCCGTGTACGTCGTCGTGGCGATCCCCGCGCGTGCGAGCGGCTCGAGCGCGCGCCGCATGACGCCCGCACGGTCGAGCACCGGATCGCTCACGACCAGCACGTGCGCCGGTGCGAAGCGTGCGACGAGCGCGCCCAGATCGTCGACGGCGTTCAACCCGACGACGGCTTGTCCGGGGAACCGATGGTCCATCACGGTCATTCGAACCGGCCTTTGGTCTCAGGCGCGAAGATCGTTCCCACGAGCATCAGCAGCGCCGCGCCGGCGAGGAAGATCTCGAGCGTCTGCGGCAGCGCGGCCGGCGTCTTGCTGGCGAGCGACACCCACGTCGGCATCATGCCGCCGAGCGCGAAGCCGCAGTTCCACGACAGGCTCGTCCCGGTGGAGCGGATCGCGGTCGGAAAGCGCTCGTTGAGGAACGCGATCACCGGCGCGAAGCCGATCGAGCCGAAGAACGCGAGCGCGCACGTGTACAGCGCCGCGAGACCGGCGTCCGCACCGGCGTGCGTTTGCTGCGTGTACAGCAGCGGCAGCGCGACCAGGTTGATGATGCCGAACGCGACGAACGCCTTCTTGCGCCCGATCAGCTCGCTGACGTGTCCCGCGAGCGTCGAGCCGATGATGACGAAGACCGCGGCGAGCATCAGGATCGTGCCGGACGTGCCCTTCGGCAGCCCGTTGACCTTCGCGAGGAACGTCGGCAAGAAACCCGAGGTGAGGTAGTACATCGTGCTCGCGCCGATGACGATCAGCAGGTTGACGATGAAGATCGGCAGATAGCGCTGCGAGAACACGACCTTGAGCGGCGCCTGCGCGGTGGCCTTGCGCGCGTCCTGATCCTGCCACATCGGCGACTCCTCGACGCTGCGGAAGATGAACAGGCTGATGAGCGCGCCGATCAGCCCGGTGAAGAACATCACGCGCCAGCCCCACACGGCGAACGCGTCGCCCGGGAATAGATACGACGCGCCGAAGAACGCGGCCGACGCGAGGAACGCGCCGATTCCGGCGCCGCCGCCGCCGATCAGGCCGGACAGCATGCCGCGCCACTTCGGCGCGATCGTCTCGGTGCCCAGCGTGTGCGTCGACGCCACGACGCCGCCCACGAACACGCCCTGGACGAGGCGCACGATCAGGAAGAGCACCGGGGCGATGACGCCCGCTTGCGCGAGCGTCGGCAGCGCGCCCAGCGCGGCCGTCGCGACGCCGACGCCGACCACCGACACGATCATTGCGCGCTTGCGCCCGTTGCGGTCGGCGTAGCTGCCGAAGATGGCGGAGCCGACGGGCCGCATCAGCAGCGTGACCGCGAACGACGCGTATACCGCCGCGAGCGAGAGCATCGGGTTCTGTGACGGAAAGAACAACGGGCCGATCGTCGGCGCCATGTAGAGGATCAGGAACAGATCGAAGAGATCGAACGACCACGCGACCACGGACGCCAAGCCGGCCGCCAGCACGCGATTGCGCGTGGCGCCGAGCGGCACGCTGAGAGTTGCCGACAACGGAACGCTCCTTCTTATGGTGCCGACGTGCCCAGCACGTCGCGAGTGACGTTTGCGGCGAATGCCGCCACGGTTTGCTTCGCGACGCCTTCGATCAGGCGGCCGCCGACGGTGGCGACGATACCGCTGATCTGCGCGTCGGTGTGCAGGTCGACGTGCGTGCCGGCGCCGGCGCTCGACGCCGTGGACGTGACGGTCGCCTTCACGCCGCCGCGCCCGGTCTTGTCGCGCGCGTCCACGCGCAGCACGGCACGGTGCGCGGCGTCGTCGATCTCCTCGACGACGATCGTCGCGCGATAGTTCACGCTGACCGGACCGACCTTCACGGAGACGTCGGCACGGTACGTGCGCTCGTCCACGACCTCGGTCACTTTCGCGCCCGGGATCGAGCCCGCCACGCGCGGCACGTCCTTGAGCACGGGCCACACCTGCTCGATCGGCGCGTTCAGGTCGAACGCGTTCTCGACGATCAACGCGGCGCGCCGTTCGACGACGCGCGGTCGCGCGCGCTGGGGAAACGGGGCGCGCGCTTCTCGCCGAAAGCCGCGACGCCTTCGGCGAAGTCCGGCGTGGAGCGCAGACGGCCGTACTCGCGCCCTTCGAGATCCATCGACACCGACAGCGGCGCTTCGTACGCGGAGCCGAGCACGCGCTTCGCGGCGCGCAGCGCGGGCGCGGGCAATGCGGTCAGCTCGTCGATCAGCCCGTTCACCGCCGCGTCGAGCTCGGCGACGGGATGCACGCTGGTGAGCAGTCCCCACGCGAGCGCTTCGGTCGCGGGGACGCGGCGCCCGCGCATCACCATGTCTTTGGCGCGGCCGAGCCCGGCGATGCGGGCGACGCGCTGCGAGCCGCCGCTGCCGGGGATCATGCCGAGCTTGATCTCGGGCAAGCCGACCAGCGTCGTGTCGCTCGCGACGCGAAAGTCGCACGCCATCGCGATCTCGAGCCCGACGCCGAACGTGAAGCCGCTCAGCCGCGCGATCACGGGCTTGGGACACCGTTCGGGCGCGGCGACGTCGTACGCCAAGTCCGACAGCGCTTCGGGATCGGTCTGCATGAACTGCGCGATGTTGCCGCCCGCGCTGAACGCGCGGTCGCCGGCGCCGCGCAGCAGCACGACGCGCACGGCATCGTCCGCGGAGAACTCCTCGAACAGCCGCGCGACCACCGCGCGGCCGGGATACGGCAGCGTGTTGTGGTGCTCTTCGTCGTCGAGCACGATCGTCGCGAGACCGCGCGCACGGTCCACTTCGACGCGCAGCGCGTGGTCGCGCAGCAGGCTGGCGTTTTCCGACACGGTCAAGACGGGATCTCCTCGGGCAGACGGGTGAAGTTTCCGGCGCGCAATTCGGTGCGCAGCACCTTGCCGGACGGCGATTGCGGGATGGACGCGACGAACACGTACTCGCGCGGACGTTTGAAGAGCGTCATGCCGCTGGACTTGCAGAAGTCGTCCAGCTCGTCGCTCGTGACCGGGTGCAGCGGCTCCACGAACGCGACGATGCGCTCGCCCAAGCGCGCGTCGGGGGCGCCGACGATCGCGACGCGCCCCACGGCGGGATGCGCGGCGATCACGTCCTCGACCTCGGCCGGATACACGTTCTCGCCGCCGGAGATGATCATGTCGTCGACGCGCCCGACGACGAACAGATCGCCGTCGGCGTCTTTCGTGCCGAGATCGCCGTTGAAGTACCAGCCGTCGCGAATCGCTTTCGCGTCGGCGTCCGGACGGCGCCAGTAGCCCGCGAACGCTTCGTCGGAATCGAGCCGGACGGCGATCTCACCGGTGACGCCGGCGGCGACGACGGCGTTCGGATCGCGCGAGCCGGTCTCCACGACGCGCACGCACTCATTGAGGCCCGCCTTGCCGGCGCATGCGGGCTTCAGGTCGAGCCGGTCGTAGATCGTGAACGTGTAGATCTCGGTCGAGCCGTAGTGGTTCACGAACACGTCGGGAGCGAACACGTCCCTGCACCGCGCGACGAGCGACGGCGTCATCGGCGCTCCGGCGTATCCGAGCTTCTTGAGCGACCGCAGATCGCGCGACTCGATCCCCGGCAGGTGCACGAGATCGTAATAGAGCG
>JAXDMB010000501.1:0-3853 GCA_034666325.1 Vulcanimicrobiota bacterium | reverse complement strand
CAAACGAAAAGCCCCGCGCGTCGGCGCGGGGCGTTGGATCTTGGTGGGCCATCCTGGTCTCGAACCAGGGACCTCATGCTTATCAAGCATGCGCTCTAACCAACTGAGCTAATGGCCCCGGGGGTCGGCGCTTAGTTTAAGGCGAGCACAGGGCCTTGTCAACGACGGTCGTCCCGTGCGCCGGAAGGCGCATACTGCGGTAGGATACGAGAGTGAAGCCGCTCGCCGTCCCGCTCCCCGCGCTGGCGCTTGCCGTTCCGCTCGCCGCGCTCGCGCTCTCCGCCGTGCTGGGAGGCGCTGTCTCGGCTCAGACCGCGCCGCCGGTCGCGGCGACGCGCCCGCCGTGGCAGCCCCGGCCGGTGATCATCATCGACCCGCGCCCGTACCTCACGTCATCGCCTTTGCCGCACCCCCGGCCCTCGCCGCCGCCGTCAGCAACGAAACGACGTTCGGTCGCTCACCACCCCGGACAGCCGCGTCGCCCGAAGCCTGCACCGGCCGCAACGCCCGAGACGTTCGAGCGAATCGACACGTCGCCGCCGCCCGGACGCCCGCCTACGGCGTTCTGAGCGCCTCGGCGACGGTGCGCCCGGCGCGCGCGCCGTTGCGATCGAGGCGCTCGGCCGCATCGACCACGAGCTCCGCGGACCGCGCGCCCGCCGTGAGAATCGCGCGCGCGAGAATCCGGCAGCAGCGCTCGCCGTAGCTCTCCCCGTCCGGTTCGGGCGCATGCGCGACGCCCCGGGCGATGCGGTGGGTTAGGATCGGCGTCGCGGTCCGCACGAACGGTCCAACCTGATCCGCGCCCGCCGCAACGATGATCGCACTTGCGGAATCCCAGGCCGAATCAGCGTAAACGACGACGCCGTCGCGGCGATAATAGTCGTGCGGATCGCGAAAGCACTTGAGCGAGAACGGAACACGCTCGTCGTTGAGACGACGCGTGAGCGCGCCCACCAGTTCGACCGCGCCTTCAGACGCGACGTTGACGTAATACCGCGTCCGCGGCACCGGTGTCTCGCCGAGCGGCAGCGCGTCGCCATACGCGTAATAGAAATCGCTGCTCGATGCAGCGTCCTCGTTCGGCGCGCGGATCTCGACGTTCTCACCGCTGCGCCGTACGAGCTCCGGCGCGACGCGATGCCGGCGCCCGTCCTTCACGACGATCAGATGTCCGCTGCGCTCCACGCCGGCGACGTGCCAGCCGCAAGAGATGCGCCCCGTACCGGCGTTGCGAGCCGACAGCGCTGCGACGAACGCCGCATCGCCGGCGGCGTCCTCGCGAGGCGGCTCGCGCTCGTCCAGGCCTTTGATGAAGCATTCTTCGTACAGAAGACGCGCGAGCACCGCCTCGCGCGTCGCAGGTACCGTTGCCAGCGTGCGCGCTCCCAGCGAGACCGCATGCGGCGCGAGCGTCAGCGCACCGAGGATTGCGTCGACTTGCGCGACGTCGTCACGCCAGACGGTCATCGTATCCCGTGCCAGCGCGCGACCACGGCGCCGGGTGCGTGAAGCATCTCGTCCGCCGCACCGGCGAGCGCGACGATCTCGGGCTGCGACAGCGCGGTTGCCGACGGAGCGAGAGCGTTCTCCGCCAACCGGAGCCCGGCGCAGCGAATCGCAGCGAGCAAGAACGACGGATCGCGCGCATTCTCTGAATCCGCACGATATGCGCGCCACGCGGCCGCGACCTGCTCGTGCACGACCGCGTCGAGCGCCTCGGCGCGAAGCACGGAAGCGAAAAGAACCCTCGCACGGATCGCATACGACGCGAACGACGCGAACAAGCAGCCGACGTCCCACGCGGGCGCGCCGCGGCCGGCATCTTCCCAGTCGATCAGAACAGCGTCGTCGTCGCCGGCGACGATCACGTTCTCCCACCGCACGTCGCCATGCACGAAGGCCGACGGCAGGAGCGCTTCTCGAACTTCAGCACACGCGGCAGCGAGCTCGGCACCGCGAGGGCCGGCGGCATCCCAGTCCCACGCGCCGGTGGCGACGTTCGATGCTGCGGCAACGCCGCCGTTCCACGCGGGGATTGCAGCGATGCGCGCGAGCGGCATGTCGTTCAGATCCTGCAGCGGCATCGCGTGCAACGCGGCGAGCTGCCGCGCGACGTTCGCCGCGAATGCCGCCGGCAACCGCTGCTGCGCGACGGCGTACGCGCGCGCATCGAGCGCGGCGGGATGAACCGCGAAGAGCAGCACGTCCTCGCCGAGATCATCGTCGACGAAACGGGACGCTGCGCTGCCCGCGTTCAGCGCGGGCAGCGCGCGATACCACCTGCGCTCGCGCTCCGCCGCGGCTGCGGACGCGAGCTTGAGCGCGAACGCTTCGCCGTTGTCGAGCTCGGCACGGACGACGACGTGCCGGCCGCGGTGCACCTCACGCGCGCTCGCAACGCCGCATTGGCGCAACGCGCCGAGGCGGCGCAGCGCCGCGTCAGCTCTGAGGTTCGTCTTCGGGGGGCTCGGCCGGAGTGTCCGGATCGTCCGGGTGCGGCGCACCGATGGGGATCAGCGGCTCGGGACATGCATGCGAGAACGCCTTGGGCACGTCGGGAAAGACGACGGGCCGCGTGCCGGGGCGTTCGAGAATCGGCGCTTGAGCGGTCATGACACCTCGTTCGGAGCGAGTGCGATGCGGCGCGACGACGCGGCAGGACGAAACCATCTGACCTTGCCAATCGACTGCTGCACCATGCAAGCAGATACTCCACGAGCGTTGCCGCGTCATGCCGATTCCGCCGCGCAGACCGAACGAGAATGGATCGCGCACTTGATCGCGATCAACGTTCCAGACGCGGCCGTGGAGCGGCTGCTTGCCGCGCGCGGGGTCGAAGGAGTCCGCGCCGACCGCGCGATCCGCCGCGCGCACGACGACGTGCTGCGCGCGCGCCGCATCCTCGACGGCGAACGCCGCAAGGTGAAGTGGCTCTTCCGCATCGACGCCGAGCTCGCGAAGATGACACGGCCGCCCGGCGAGGTCCCGCGCGTGCCGTACACGTCCGTGCAGGACGTGCGGCGCTACTACGCGGCGAACGCGCCGGCCGTGTTCACCGGAATGTGCGATCGTTGGAACGCTCTGTCCTGGACGCCGCGTTTGTTCGCGGAGCGCTACGGCGACGAACGAATCGAGGTGGAGACACGGCGCGGTCATTTGCCGGATCTCTTCGCGGGTGGCGGAACCGAGAGCGCGCCGGTCCTGCTTCGCACGTTCATGGAAACGCTGGACGCGGCGGACGCCGCGACCGGATATCTCGTCTCGCGCAACGGTTTCATGCAGGATGAGCGCTTCGCGGCGCTCTACGACGACCTCGCGCCGCTGCCGAAGATCCTCAATCCCGCTCCCGCCATGCTGCACGGCGGAACGCATCTCTGGTTCGGCGGAAAAGGCACCGAGACGGAGCTCCACCACGACGGCAACAACATCTTGTTCGTGCAGCTTCACGGCCGCAAGCGCTTCCGCTTGGTACCGCCGTACGCGCTGTTCGACGTCTATCCGTCCGCCGGGGTGTGGAGCGCCAACCGGCACTGCGCGTCCGACGACCCGCAGTTTCCGGACTCACACGACATGGAAGTCTGCGAGGTCGTCGTCGGGCCGGGCGAGGCGCTGCTTATCCCTGTCGGCTGGTGGCACCACGTTCTCGCTCTCGACGTCAGCATCAGCTTGAGTTTCACGAACTTCTACTGGCCCAACTACTTCGGCCACCCGCAGGACAAGAAAGGCTGGCCGGAGATGGCCGATGCCGCAGCCGCCGGCTGACGCCGGCCCTACGGCGAGATCGCGAGCACTTTGACGAGGAACGCGTAGCGGTCTGCCACCTCGTCGATCAGCTTCGCCGTCGGTTTTC
>JAXDMB010000500.1:0-3079 GCA_034666325.1 Vulcanimicrobiota bacterium | reverse complement strand
GGCCCGGTAGTACGTCGCGGTACGCCGACGCCGCGGTATTCTCCAAGACGAGTTGCGTGCCGGACCAGATTTCGCCGACCGGCGTCCTCTCGCCGGACAGCGTGCGGGGAAGGCGCGCTACGGTCACCACCGCCGCTCCCCGGCTGAACGCCACGACGTGCTGCGCCCGCTCACCCGACGCCGCGAGCGGCGCGTATGCGTCGACGGGCCACTGCGCGGCTGCGCGATGGCGCAGCAGCGTCGCGAGGACGTAGAGCTTGATGCGGCCGTCGGGCCACGCGGCGAGCAGATCGCGCGCGATCTCGTCGCGGGGAATGCCGCCGGCGACCGCATCGTCGAGCGCGCGCAATGCCGCCGCGCGCGCCGCGAAGTCGACCGGCCGGCGGTTGTCGGGATCCACCAAGCTCAAGTCCCACAGCTCCGTGCCTTGATAGGTGTCGGGGACGCCGGGCGCCGTCGCTTTGAGGACCGCTTGCGCGAGGCCGTTCGTCATGCCGGTCGCCGCGAGGCTGCGCGCGCCGGTGCGCAGGCTTTCCAGAAACGTGGACGAGCGCACCGGGTCGAGGATCGCGCGCACGAACTCTTCGACCGCGCGCTCGTATCCCGCGTCGGGATTCGTCCAGCTCGTGCGCAGCTTCGCCTCGCGCCCCGCTTTGAGCATGTACGCGACGATGCGATCGGTGAACCCTGCGAGCGCATCCGTGCCGAGCTCCGCCGAAAGCAGCTCGACGGGCCACGCGCCGAGAATCGTTTGGTACGCGAGATACTCCGCCAGCGGGCTCACGACGCCGCGGTGCTTGCGGTTGAGCCGCGACCAGCGCGCGAGCGCGCGCCGCCACTGATCCGGCACTTCGGAGAGCGCGGCGATCCGCGCGCGCACGTCCTCGCCGCGCTTCATGTCGTGCGTCGCGGTGGCGAGCAGCGCGTGCGGATGGTGTTTCGCCCGGCGCGCGTTCTCGCGGTGGAACTCGGCGACCGACGTGCCGAAGCGCGCGGGATCGCCGCCCACCTCGTTGAGCGCGGAGAGCCGCAGCGAGCGGTAGAACGCCGTGTCTTCCACGCCCTTCGCGGTGACGGGGGCGGTGAGCTGCTGGAAGCGCATCGCGAACTCCACGTAGCGCTCGCGTACGTCGTCGTCCTCGTGCTCGGCGAGCAGCACGCGGCGCAAGAACGCGTAGTCCGAGCCTTCGTTCGACGGGTCGCGGCCGCGCGCCGCCGCGATCGCGCGCTCGATGAAACCGCGGTCCGCGGGCTCGACGGCCGCGCCGGTAACGTACGTGCGGTAGACGGGGAACGCGGCGATCGTCTCGACCAGCGCGCGGCGCAGCGCGCCCAGCGTGAAGTCGCGCGTGCGCGGGTCGCGCTGCGCGAGGCGGTCGAGCCGCAGCGCCAGCACGTTGAGCTCCGCCGAAAGCGCGGTTTCCAGCACGAACTTCTTTGCGCCGTACGCGACTTCGGCGAACGGGGTCGCGTCGCGCACGAAGCGCCGGTACACGGACTCGAACGCGCGCTCGTTGTGCGACGCGACCGCGAGACCGGTCACCGCGTTCATGAACTCGTAGCCCGTCGTGCCGTCCACGTGCCAGCGGTCGAGCAGCTCTTGGTTGGGTGCGAGGATCTTCTCGATCACCAGATACATCGGCTGGCCCAGCAGCTCCGCGCGCGAGCACAGCAGATCGCAGTAGCCGATCGGGTCGAACAGACCGTCCACGTGGTCCAGGCGCAGGCCGTCCACGTCACCGCGCGCGACGAGCTCGAACACCAGGCGGTGCGCGTCGCCGAAGCAGTTCGCGTTCTCCATCCGCATCGCGGCGAGCGTGTTGATGTCGAAGAAGCGGCGGTAGTTGATCTCCTCGGCCGCGACCTTCCACGACGCCGGGCGCCAGTGCTGCGCCTCCACCACCCGTTCGATCAGCGCCTTGCCTTGCGGCGTCGTGCGCGCCCCGTCGAGCCGCTCGGCGTGCGCGCGGGCGGTGCGCTCCTCGGTTTCGGCGAGCAGACGGCGCAGCGACGACGCGGCGTCGCGCCGCGACGTGTGCTCGGGCATCGTGTCGAGGGCGGCGAACAGCGGCGCGAACGACGCGAGCGACGCCGGTTCCGCGTGCGCCAGCAGCAGCGCGTACGACGGCGGCGCGAGCGGCAGCCGGTGCTCGTAATAGCGCAGCGCGAAGCCGCCGTCAACGTACTCCCAGCGCAGCTCGCCGTCGTCGAGCACGTCGCCGTACTGCTGCCCGAGAAGCGGCAGCAGCACCTTGCCGCGCAGCTCCGCGCGCAGCGGGCGCCAGTCGACGTCGAAGTAGTCCGCGTAGTGCGAGTCCTCGCCCCACGTGAGCAGGTCGAGCCACCACGCGTTGTCGTCGCCGCCGACGCCCATGTGGTTCGGCACGAAGTCCAGGATGTGCCCCATCCCGTGCGCGCGCAGCGTGTCGACGAAGCGCCGGTGGTCGTCCGGCGTGCCGATCTCGGGGTTGAGCGCGCCGTGGTCCACGATGTCGTAGCCGTGCGTCGAACCCGCGCGCGCTTTGAGATACGGCGACGCGTAGACGTGCGAGATTCCGAGCGACGCGAGATACGGGATCAGCGCGATCGCATCGACGAACGTGAAGTCCTTGTGGAACTGGAGCCGGTACGTCGAGCGCGGCGTCACGACTCGAGGAACCACGCGACGCTCCATGGCTGCAGCTCCGTGGCGTCGGCGTGCGCCGGCACCTCACCGAGCGCGAACACGCGCACGCCGCCGATCGCGTACGATACCGCGGCCGGCGCGGCGCCGAGGTTCGCGATGAGCCCGAGCCGCGAGCCGTCGCCGAAGCGCCACTTCACGCCAAACGCGGTGGGCGCCAGCATCTGATAGCCGTCGCCGTGCGCGCCGTGCGCGAGGCGCGGAACGATCAGCGCGCCGCGCAACGCGAGCAAATCCGTATGGAACTTCAGCGTCGCGGCGTGCGGCGCGTTCGCGCGCTCCTCCCAGCGCAGCGCCGACGCGCGCATCGTCGCCGGGTCCTGCGGATCTGGGATGCGCTCGCGCCGTGCCGGATCGCTGAACGCCGGCCACGCGGCGAACTCGCGCCGCCGGCCC
>JAXDMB010000499.1:0-6057 GCA_034666325.1 Vulcanimicrobiota bacterium | reverse complement strand
CGGCCGCATCTTCGACCGCCCGGCCGCGGAGCTGCTCGTGCCGTCGCTCGCAACGGCGGCGATCGGCATCAGCGCGGGTGCACGCCTGGTCCGCGTGCACGACGTGGCGGAGACGGCTCAGCTGGCGCGCATGCTCGCCGCCGTGGCGCCGAAACATCGCGCGCCGTAGCCATACTTTACACCCTCTTTACACAAGTGGCACGGCTGGCGATGGGCTCACCGGCTGCGGCGCTGTATACTGGCGCCGGGCCCCGTTGGGGGATTCCCGCCCGGGCGCAGCGAGGACGATAGTCCGTCGGCGTCATCAGCCGGGTGAGCCGAAGAGGCTGCAGAAAGGCCACCGACTTCGTCGGCGGCCTTTCTAGTTCTCCCGGCTGCCGGCGAGCACCGAGTGGTGCAGCGTGCCCCATTGGCGCTTCTTGTCGAGGCGGGCCGACGGATTTTCCAATCGCAGGCTCGTGATGCATTGCCGGCTGGCGAAATGCACGACGACGAGATGCGTCTCGCGAGCGTCGCCTAGATCGTAGACCGCGAGAAAGTAGTAGCGACGCGGTTTCGCTGGGCTGTCGTTCGTCCGCGGCTCGGCGGGGAACTCGATGATCTCGATCGGTTCGCGCAACGTCGGAAGCGTCAGCGGCCAAAATCGCAGGTGATCAGCGTCGTAGCGGCGCGTAATGAATGCCGGGTCCAGCGGATGCGCGACGAGCCGTTCGTCCACGACGACATTACCAACGCGTGTCGGGATCGTCAGCGCGCTCGTCGCACTGGGTAAACGAAGATAGCGTCGCAGCCGGGTCCGTACCTCGGTCAAGTTGGCGGTTTTGAGATCGGGGTAATTCAAATAGAGTTGATCGCGCCGAACGGACGGTGACGCTGCGTAGAGCACGATGTCGCTCCACGGCACGATTTGCTTGCCTGTCAGCGGTTTGCCGATTCCCGACAAGATTTTGGAGCGTGCTTGAATCCGGGCGAGTTCCGCTTGATGGTCTTCGTACACGATTCGTGCGACGAGCTCGGCGGGCGCGAGCACGCCGCGGCAGTCGAAGCAGTATTCGGAGACACGCCGAAGCTCCGTGGTCTTGTCCCGGTACTCGACCGTCAAAAGCCGTCCGTGCGGCGGCGCGTGCGGACGTCGTCTTCCGGCGCTGCAACGGCACCATCCGCCGGTGCGCTGCACAGCTTCAGTGACGGAGACAGGCGCCGAACCGCGTTCGCCTTGGGCGAGCGCGTCATGCCCGGTCATGGTTGCTCACCGGGTGCCGGATGGATGGTCCGAAGCGCCTGTGTCAGCGATTCCGACCGCGGCGCGAACCTCGCGAATCGTGTCGGTATCGTTCAGCAGCCACGCGATGATCGCTCGTGCGACGAAGTCGGCGCCCGTGTCGTTCATCGCGATTTCCACTGCCACGCCGAAGTTGGGGAACAGCTGCTGCGATGGCGTGAACCGTGCTCCGCTTTGCATGGTGCGCCCCGTCTCCAGGCCGCTGATGATCACATGATCGTGCCCGAGCCGCGCGAGGCTCACAAAGCGTGCATTCGAGGCGAACATCCCGGTGGAAGCAGGATCGTATCGGCCCTGGTGTGCGTAACGCAGCTTTGCCGGCGACGCCGCGACGACGCGGCGCTCGACATCGGAAATGAAGGCGTCGAACCGTTCCGCCGGCGCGCCTCCGGAAAGCGACGTGACGACCGGCTTGCCGTGTATCGCCGGCGCGTACAGCCGTGCGTCGATCTTTGCGAGGACACCGTCGCTCACCAGTTCCACGATCGTGCGAGCGGCACCGTTCTCCGGTGCCAACTGGTTCGGATGCCGTTCGATTATGTAGTCGCGGTTCGGCTTATAGATTTCAACGGGATGGAACGGACGGTACGGTACGAGCGAAACGATCGTATGTTTCCAGCTTCCCTCGTGATAGCGATGGAGGGCTGCGTCTCGCCAGGCGTTCCCGGAAAGGCGGGCATGGGAGGCGTTGCCGACGCCGGGTTCAGGCGCCGCACTCTCTGCGGGCCCGAAATACTCCCGCAAAACGCGATGCGTCGTCTCAGCGGCAATGCGGCGGACGAGATCCTCGTCCGCCTGGCGGGGAGACATCGAAATCCCTCATATGCGATGTTGGAAAATGTTGGAAACGGCTGGAATCGTACATCGTCCCAGCTACCGTTGTCAATAGCGCGATGCCCGGGCAACTCGACTGCGGCCGTATAGGTCTATGCGAGCGCGATGCACACCGTCTTCATCGGCGTCGGTTCCAACTTGGGAGACCGCCAGAGCACGATTCTCGCGGCGCTCCAGCGGCTGCGCAAGGAAGCGCGCGTCGAGGCCGTGTCGTCGTACTATGAGACGCCGCCCGCGGGCGGCTGCGCGGGGCCTGCGTTTCTCAACGTCGCGGCGAAGCTGACCACCGCCCTCGAGCCGGCCGCGTTCGAAGCGTTCGTGCGCGGCATCGAGACCGCGATCGGGCGCCAGACGCGCACGCCGCTCGACGCGCGGCCGATCGACATCGACATCCTGCTGATCGACGAGATGGTCGCGGACTTCGGGCGGTTCGAGGTGCCGCATCCGTACCTCGCGCGGCGTGCGTTCAACCTCATCCCGCTCGCCGAGATCGCGCCCGACGTCGTCGAGCCGCGCACGCGCAAGACGATCGCGCAGCTTGCTGCGGCGGTTCCGCACGAGGGCATCACGCGCAAGGCGCGGGCGATCCACTTCGTCGCCAACAAGCAAGAAGAAGCGCCCGACGTGCGGCTGTCGCTCAACCGCGTCGGGGTGTCGTCGGTGAAGCACATCATCCGGCTGAACGTCGGCGGTCAGGAGCGGCTCTTCCACGGCGACTTCACGATGGTCGCCGACTTGGCGCCGGACAAAGCGGGCGTGCACATGTCGCGCTTCTCCGAGCTGCTCGAATCCGCGACGCTCGACGTGCTCGCGCGCAAGGACAAGCCCTCGCGCGTCGAGGACCTCACCGAGCAGATCGCGCGCGAGATCGTCGGTTCGCAGGGCGCGCTGCGCGCGGACGTGCGGCTGCGCGCGGAGTTTGGTCTCGAGCGCTGGACGCCGGTGAGCGGCAAGCGCACGGAGGAGACGTACACGCTGGTCGGAATCGCGCACGCCGATGCGCACGGAACGCGCCGCATCGTGGGCGTCGAGGCCGAGGGCATGACGGCGTGCCCGTGCGCGCAGCTGATGGTGCGCGAGCACTCGATCCGCGAGCTGCAAGAAGCGGGCTTCAGCGAGGCCGACGCGGTTCGCGCGGTCGACGCGCTGCCGGTGGCGACGCACAACCAGCGCGGGCGCGGCGGCGTGTACATCGGCGCCGAGACGCCGTTCTCGGACGACATCCGCGCGGAGGATCTGGTGGAGATCGTCGAGTCGTCGATGTCGAGCGAGACGTACGATCTGCTCAAACGCCCCGATGAGTTCTTCATCGTCAACAAAGCGCACCACAACCCGAAGTTCGTCGAAGACGTCGTGCGCGGCATCCTGGCGCGCGCGCTCGACGTGTACGCGGATTTCCCCGACGCGACGTACATCGGAGCGACTCAAGTGAACTACGAGTCGATCCACAAGCACGACGCGTTCGCCGAAGCGTTCGGGCTGTTCGGCGAGTTCCGCCGCGAGCTGCGCGACGGCACGCACGTGGACGTGAAGACCGACCTCGCCTCGTGGCTGGGCACGCGCGCCTCGCCGGCGGTGACGATCTGATCCGCATCGTCCGTTAACCATGCCGCCGAAGAAATCGGAGCCGCTCGACCTCGCGGTTGCCTTTCGCTTCCTGCGCGGGCTGAAGAAGAACAACGACCGGACTTGGTTCCACGCCAACCGCGCGGCGTGGGATGAGCACGTTCGGCATGGGTTCGAGGATCTCGTCACCATGCTGCTCCTTGCGGGCGTGCAGTTCGACGACCGGCTCGCGCACGTCGACCACCGCGCGTGCCTGTTTCGCATCGCCAACGACACGCGCTTTCACAAGCAGAAGGATCCGTACAAGACGTGGTTGTCGGCGTGGATGTCGCCGGGCGGTAAGAACGGCGCGTACGCCGGGTACTACGTCCACCTCGCGCCCGGCGCGTCGCACGTGTCGGCGGGTATCTGGGTTCCCGAAAAACCCGCGCTTCACGCGCTTCGCAGCGCGTTTGCCGCGGACGGCACCGAATCGCGCGCGTTCGACCGCATTCTCGCGAGCAAGTCGATCCGGCCGTATTTGCCGCTGGAGACGGCGTCGATGCGCGTCACGCCGCGCGGCTTTCCGAAGGACCACCCGCGCATCGGGCTGATCCGCGCGCGCAACTACATGCTCCAGCGCCCGGTCGCCGACCGCGAGCTGCTCGACCGCGGCGCGTTCGCCGTCTTCAAAGACACCATCCGCGCCACCGCGCCGTTCGTGCGCTGGCTCGACGCGAATGGGGCGGCGCCGCAAAGCGACAGCCCGTTCGACTTCGATGAATAACGCGGCGCTGGTTAAAGGACGTAAAGACGCCGACGCACGTTTCGCGGTAGGCCAGGGCGACCGTAGTCTACTACTTCGAGGCTGAAGCTTCGAGCGCCCGAATGCGCGACGCGAGCGACGGGTGCGAGGCGAACAGCAGCTCCGACCAGCGCGGCGGCTCGAACTCGGCGAGGTTCTGCTCGCCCAAGCGGCGGAACGCGCGGATTCCCGCGTCGCGGTCGTTGGTGGCGGCGAGCGCGAACGTGTCCGCGCGGCGCTCCATCGTGCGCGAGACGGCGTTCGCGAGCGGCATCAGCGCGAGCTGCGCGAGCATCGCGTAGAACGCGAGCCGTGCGCCTTGCGCGGGTGACGTGAGACCGCGCCGTGTCGTGCGGCGCAGCACCGCGTCGGCCGCGAGCAGCGTCGCCGCGATCGTACCGGTACCGAAGGCGATGCCGAGCCAGGGGTCGCGCCGCACGTAGTGGCCGAGCTCGTGCGCGACCACGAACAGCGTCTCGTCCTCCGCGAACTCCGAAACCAGCGTGTCGCCGAGCGCGATGCGCTCCGTGCCGAGCACGCCCGTCACGAACGCGTTCGCCTTCTTCGTTTGACGGCTCATGTCGAAGCGCAGGATCGCCGCGTCGCCGACGCCGTAGCGCTCCGCGAGCGCGCGAATACGCCGTTCCAGCTCGCCCGTCACCGGCTCGTATTTGTTGAAGAGCGGCATCACGAACGTCGGCGCGATCACGGTCGCGAACGCGAGCAGCGGCGGCGTCGCGGCGATCGCGATCAGCGGCCAGCGGCGCGGCGCGCGCACCACCACCGCGTCGGCGAGCTCCACCAGCAGCGCCGTGACCACCGCGGCGACCGCCGCGCCCTTCGCCTGATCGGAAAGCCAGGCGCTCGCGCTTTGCTCCGACGTTTCGTACGCGCGCTCGAAGACGTGGCCTTCGATGTAGTCGGTCGCCCCGTCGCGCACCGTGTCGAGCGCGAGAACCGCCACCGCGAACGCCGGCGCGCGCAGCGGGCGGGGCAGCACGCGCAGCGCGCGGTCCAGCGGATCGGCAAAGACGAACGCGGTCGTCGCGAGCGCCGCAACGCTGCGCGCGACGCCCGCGATCATCAGCGCGCGCCGCTCCGCGCCGTAGCGTTGCGGGCTGCGGTCGCGCCGCGCGGGATACGGCGCGCGCAGATCGCGCAGCGCTTGCAATGCGCGCACGGCCGCGTAGCCGAGCGCGAACCCCGTCGCAGCGCCGAGCGCAGCCTTGCGTACCGTGGTCGCGTCAGTCACGCGGCTCGTGTACCCGTCCGGCACGCGAACCCCTCGTGGCCGGCCGCTCTCGTATCGTCGCGCGCGCGGTTCGTCAGTTCACGATCAACGCGAAGCAGGAAGCGCGCTCTCGAACGCGTCCAGCTCGCGCTCCAGCTTCCACTGGAGGCTCGCGCGCGGGCTCGACGCGACGTATGTCCGGCACGCAGGGCCGGAGGGGACGCGCGCGCAGGCGGCGACCGGCCTGCCAGTCGCGACGTTCGCCCACAAGCTCGGGCCCTTCACGAACGCGTACTCCAAGCTGTTGCGCACGAAGCGCTTGAACGTCGGATAGGAAAAGCCGTAGTCCCGCGCGGCGCG
>JAXDMB010000498.1:0-6842 GCA_034666325.1 Vulcanimicrobiota bacterium | reverse complement strand
GGATCGTCTCGCCGCTCGTGATGAACGAGTTGCTGCCCTTGAGAAAGTACAGCGGCTCGGGCGGTGTGCTCAGCCCGAGCTTCTGCGCTAGCGCGCCGAAGTTGTTCCAGAGCCCGATGAATTTCGCCGGCTCCGTGGGCGGCAGCCGCGTGACGTCACGGAGCGCGAACGTGTGCCCGGACGGGGAAGACGCACCGAACATGTCACCGTCGTAGCGCGTGACGGCGTCGCCGACGAGCGTCCCGAACGCGGTTCCACCGCCGTGCTCAAAACGAAGCCAGTGCTTCGTGCCGGCTTGCAGGTTCAAGTTCCACCTCCGCGACGCGTTTGCAGCGGACCTTCGTACGGTGTGACGGGGGTCCTCGTCCCGTTCGCCGGCGGTGGCGATGACGATGAGCAAGCGGACATTGCGCTTGCTCACACCTCAGGCACGCCGGGCGCGGCGCGTTAGCGCTCGCTCGTTTTTGGGTACGGCCGTCAGGCCATGAAAAAAATGCTGACGGCGGCGGCCCTCGCCGCGACGATGACGTTCGGGGCGGTCGCGCCGGCGCTCGCCGACGGTGCGGCGAGCACGCGCAACATCCTGATCGGCGGCGCGGCCGCCGCGGTGCTGATCACGAACTACAATCACAAGGTGCGCCAGAAGCGCGCGGAGGAGCGCGCGGCTGCGGCGCGGCGCCAGGCGTATTACCGCCGGCATCACCGCTAGCGCGAAGCCCGGTCTTCGACGAAAGAAAAGACGCTCCCGAGACGGAGCGTCTTTTCTTTGTTTTCGGCCGCTGAACGGCTCAGGCCGTCGCGCGCAGGTACTTGTTGAACCAGTCCAGCGTGCGGCGCCACGCGAGCTTCGCGGCCGCTTCGTCGTAGCGCGGCGTCGTGTCGTTGTGGAAACCGTGGTTGGCCTTCGGATAGATGTAGCCTTCGTGCGGGATTTTCGCCGCCGTCAGCGCCGCGTCGTACGCGGGCCACTCCGACGCCAGGCGCGTGTCGAGCTCGGCATGGTGCACCAGCACCGCCGCCTTGATCTTCGGCACGTCCGCCGTGGCCGGCGCTGCGCCGTAGAACGGCACCGCAGCCGCGAGATCGGGCATGCGAACCGCGAGCGTGTTGACGACGCCGCCGCCGAAGCAGAATCCCACCGCGCCTAATTTACCGCTGCTTTCGGGACGCGCTTTGAGCCATGCCGCGGCCGCGACGAAGTCCTCGGTCATCTTCGCGCGGTCAACTTTGGCGAACAGCTCGCCGCCCTTCTCGTCGTCACCGGGATATCCGCCGACGGACGTGAGCCCGTCCGGCGCGAACGCCATGAAGTTCGCCGTCCCCAAACGGCGCGCGACGTCTTCGATGTACGGGTTGAGACCGCGGTTCTCGTGGATCACGATCACCGCGGGAACCTTCGCGTTCGCGCTCGCATTTGCAGGCCGCACGAGATAGCCTTTGATCGAACCGTTGCCGTTCGGCGACGGCACGGTGGCGTATTCCGTGCGAATGCGCTTGTCGTCTTTGGGAACTTGCTGCGCCCAAGCATAGTTCGGCTTGAGCAGCGCGAGAAGACCGGCCGCCGTGAGGCCGCCGACCGCGAACTTCCCCGCGCGGTCCAAGAACGCGCGGCGGTCGATTTCACCGTGAACGTACAGGTGAAATAGATCGAGCAGCTCTTGCGGAAAGTCGGACGCTTTCTTGCGTTCCATGATCCTCACTCCATCGTGTGCGGGCGGTCGCATTTCGTCGCGGCCTCGCAGTAACCTGGACGGCACATCGTGCGAACAGCGCACATTTTCAGCGTTTCTTCATGTGCGTGGGACTGAATAGAGCAGGCTCGAGGCATGGACCGCATCGGGTGCCGCAGTCCAAGACGCCCTTTGAAAGGACGCCGATGATTTCGTTGTCTTCGAAACGTCTCATGGCGCTCGCAGCGATCGCCGTTTTGCCGATGGCCTGTTCTCCCGGCGCGTCCGGGCTCACGCCGTCGCCGGCCGCGGATGGCACACGCGCCACGCAATCCGGCGGCCCGCCCGGCGGCGGCGGCGGCGCGGCCGGCGGAGGCGGCGGGGGTGGCGGTGGAGGCGGTGCTGCTGCGTGTCAGCCGTTGCCGGGCACGTGCGTGCTCAACGCGACGATCGCTCTTCCGGCGCGCTTCGCCGGGCTGCGGGGCCAGATTCGCTTCGAACGCAGCCCCACGCGAATGGCGGTTACGGGCACGATCGAGCCCGGCGGCTTCGGGCCGACCTCATACGCCGCGATCTTGATCGACACGCCGGCGGGAACCATCGCGCCGCTCGGGTACGCAGCGCGCGGCGTCATGGATCCGCTCACCGGGGTCGTGACGCTGGAGATCCTTCCCGGCGACGGGCTGTTCTCGCAAACCCCGAACGCCGCACCGGTCGATCCGCGATTCACGCAGCTCAACGGAACCGGGTGGTCGTTCCTATCGGACCCCACGCCGCCGTCACCGGACGTGCTCGCGCTGTTCGCGGCCGTAAAATCCGGTTCGTCCGTTCGGATCGCCGCACTCGGCGTGCCCGGACGGACTTGCCCGTGTCCTCCGCCGGGACCGGTCGTTCCGGGCTTGCTGCAGTACGACGTACCGCCGAGCAGTCTGAAGTAGCACCAGCCCGGACGCGGTCTAAACGTCGTCGCCCGCGGTCATCACGATCGCGTCGCGGTTCGCTTTCGCGCCGGCTGCCAGAAGCACGCGCATGAGCGGCGCCTGCTGTCCGTGTTCACCGCCTTCGGCGATCAGCCGGCGCACGGCGTCGGCATCGCCCGCCTGAACGGCCGCGAACAGCGGCGAGTCGTGCGGATGCTCGCGCGGCGGGCCGGCGGGAAGCGAAGGCATGGTGCGCCTCTTCTTCGCGAACTCAGATCGAACGCTCTCCCGGCATCGGCTCGATGCGGAAGATCTCGGCGAAGCGCGTCAGGAGATCGTGGTTTCCGATCAAGCGCACGGTCCCGGTGTCGATCGCTTCAGCGGGACTCAGCTCGCCGGCCATGAGCGCGCGAATGCCGGGACCCGCTTCGATCATCAAGTCGGCGCCGGGCAACGAGCCTTCCGCCACCTCGACCTTTCCACGGTCCACGCGCGCGTGCAGGATCACGGGGCCGACGCGAAGCTCGAAGCCGGCGCGCAGCCCGCGCGCGGCCTTCGGGTGAAACGTCGTGCGCAGCGCCGTGACCAGCGAATCGATCGTGATCTGTTCGTCCGGACGCGGCTCGCCGAGGTTCTTCGCGCCCCAGCGGCCCAGCTCGAGCACCACCGCTTCGAGCTCGAGGCCGTACGCGGTGAGCTCGTACACCACGCCGCGGGCCGGTCGCGGCAGCACCCGCCGCCGCACGACGGCCGCATGCTCCAGCTCCTTGAGGCGTGCGGTCAACACGTTGCTCGGGATTCCCGGGAGCCCCCGTAGCAGGTCCGTGAACCGCTTGGGCGCGACCAGCAGGTCGCGGATGATGAGCAGGGCCCAGCGCTCGCCGATGACCTCGAGGGCCCGAGCGAAACCGCAGTACTGGCCGTAGGCCCGGCTTCTCACGCTTGCAATGCTACCATATACTTTCTTTTTTGCCTAGCACTTGCTTTTTGCAATTTCAGTTTGCTAGCATCGGCTCATCCCGGATCGAGCCGGACCCGACTGACATCCCAACAATTCCGGAGGAACGACCATGGCGACGCAACTGGCACCTTACATCTTCTTCTACGGGCGTTGCGAAGAAGCGCTCGAGTTCTACAAGAGCGTCTTCGGCGGAAGCTACGAGATGATGCGCGTCTCGGATACTCCGGTGGCCGGCGAGATGCCGCCCGATTCAGGGAATCGCGTGATGCACGCGTCGTTCAAAGCCGACGGCGTTTCGTTCATGGCGTCCGACGGCCGCGACGTCAAGACCATCGACTCGGACGCCGGCAACATCTCGCTCGCGCTCTCGTTCGAAGACGCGGCGCGCGGCGAGCAGATCTTCAACGGGCTCGCGGCGGGCGGCAAGATCGCGATGCCGATCGACGCCGCGTTCTGGGGCGGCCGCTTCGGCATGGTGAACGACAAGTTCGGCAACGAGTGGATGGTCACGCTGCCGTAATGGGAAAGATCACGCCGTTCCTGTGGTTCGACGGCAAAGCGGAAGAGGCGGCGAACTTCTATGTGTCGCTCTTCGAGAACTCGAAGATCCATAACCGGAGCGAGTATTCGGAGGACACGCCGGGCGAGGCGGGCACCGTCATGACGGTGCAGTTCGAGCTCGACGGCCAGGAGTTCATCGCGCTCAACGGCGGCCCGCACTACACGTTCACGCCGGCGGTGTCGTTCTCCATCGACTGCGCGTCGCAGGCGGAAGTCGACCACTTCTGGGACCGTCTTTCAGAAGGCGGTCAAACCAGCCAATGCGGATGGCTCCAAGACAAGTACGGCCTGTCGTGGCAAGTGGTGCCGTCGGTGCTGCCGGAGCTGCTGATGGACGACAACGACGCAAAGTCCGACGCGGTCATGCAAGCGATGCTCAAGATGACGAAACTCGACATCGCAACGCTGCAAGAGGCCTACGACCGAGCCTGACGCAACGAACCGCGCCGAGCGCGACGCTCGGCGCGGTCCACAGTCACCGGCGCGGCTATACGAGGTTTGCCTTTAGGGCGTGACCGCTGCCGGTTCCGCGGTTGTCGGGTCGATGCGGGTGCGCACCAGGTTTACCGCGTCGGCCGGGAATCCGCCGCGTTGCGCGTGCTCGCGGATCGCCGCCTCGTTCTCGGCGTTGTACACGCAATAGATCTTGTCGTCGGTCACGAAGCTCTCGACCCACTGAATCGACGGGCCCATGGCGCGCAACACGTCACAGCTCGTCGCGGCGACGCCTTGCAGCTGATCCGGTGACAGAGCGCCCGCACCCGGGAGAGTGCGCTCGATGATGAACTTCGGCATGCGGTACGACTCCTGTTCATAGCAAGGGCCGCCGCACTTCGCGGGCCGCGCTGGCGGCTCCCTTTACCGGGGGGAGAGAACGGCGGCTCAGTGCAGCGCCTGTTCGTTCCAGGCGTCTCCGGCGACCTCGGTTCCCTCGAACGTGCCGGAAGCCGAACAGACGCCTTCGTACACCGGACCCCCGCGGAACTCCTGAGCGTCGATCGAGCTCGTGACGGTGAGCGTCGCTTCGAACGACGGAATTTCCACCAGCAGCTCCATGAAGTAGGTGTTGCCGGTGACGGGGCTCGTCCACGTGCGTCCGAACGGCGTGATGAACGACGGCACGAAATATGTCGTGCCGTCGGCTCGCTGCACCGTGGCTTGGCTCGGGCCTTTTTGGTTGAGGGCCGGCGGCGGCACCGTGGGATCGTGCACCGAGAAGTTCGAGATGCAGACGCCGTTGTCGAGCTGCATGTCCTGCAAGATCCACTTGACGGATTGCCCGCCTTGGGTGAACGCACCGTACTCGTGATCCATCCAGGTGACGCCGGTTACCGCGAAGGTCTCCCCGTCGATCGAGATCGTGCCCGACGCTTGCAGGCGCGTCAACGAATAGTAGTAGTTGTTCGTCTGCAGGTGACCGCCGCTGGTACCGGGCACCGGCTGCGCGCCGGTTCCCCACACGATGAACGGCGGGCCCTGCTGCGACAGCATGAGATCGAACTGCACGACGGTATCCGTCGTCTCGTCCGGCAGAAGCGCTTTAATCCCCATGTTCTGCGTCGGGTTGCCCCACGGCGCGTTCATCGTGACGTACGAATGAATCGCCTTGGCGGTCGCGCCGGTGCCGCCGCCGCCCGTGATGGTGACGGTGGGCAGCGACGTGAAGCCGACGCCGCCGCTCACGAGCGCGATCGCGGTGAGCCTGCCGTGCGCGTCCGGCTTCGCGGCGAGCGCGAACGCGAGCACGCCGCCGCCGCCGGTGATCTCAACCGTGGGCGCGGACGTGTAGCCGCTGCCGGGATCGGTGATCTCGATCGCGGACAGCATGTTCGCGGGATCGCCCAACCGCACGAACCAGTCGCGCGTGGGATCGTGCTCGGCCCAGTTGTTGCCGTCGAACATCAGCGGCAGGTACGGCGTCGTGCGCTGAATGTGCCGGTTGTTGGCCACGTCCGTGAGCATCACTTGCGTGAAGCCGAAGTTTCCCTGGCCTTCGAACGACGCCGCGTTGATCTCGAACCCGAACGTTCGGTCTCCGCACCGCAGCGTGCCGATGTGCCACCACCATTCGGTGGGCGCCGTGCGGTGCAGATACTGGTCCGCGGGAAGATCGATCGCGGATTTGGACGGCGGAACCGGTACGGGCGCGCCGGCTGAACCGCGCGTGGCCGCGATCTCTTTCGCGAACGACGCGAACGCGGCGGACGCGGAGTCCGACAGAAAACGACGGGCCATGCAAGTTCCTTCTGCGCCGGGACGCCTTCGCGGCCTTTGTCACTCCTTGACGATGCGCCTTGCGGCATCGCGAAACAACGATTCGCCGCCCGGTTCGAACTGCATCGCCGTGAGGAAGTCGTCGACCCGGTACTGCGGCAGCGATGCGTGGATTGATGCGAGGTGCGCGCGCGCCTCGTCGAACCGGCCGGCGAGCGCGAGCGAATACGCCGCGATCGCGCGGATGTGCGCGTGCGCGTTCGGGCGGGCAGCGGCTTTGACGCCCCAGTCGGCGGCTTCTTCGAAGCGGCCGAGACGCACGAGCGCCATGGCGCGCGCGCCGAGCATGCCGAAGAGCAGCGGGTCGAACGGGCTCAGACGGCGCGAGTGGTCGGACGCCGAGATCGCCGCGTGCGGGTCGCCGGCCTGCGACTGGACGAACGCGAGCGTGTAATGGGCGAGGGCGAAGTTCGGGCTCAGATCGATCGCGCTCTCGAGCTCGGCGACGGACTGGTC
>JAXDMB010000497.1:0-3380 GCA_034666325.1 Vulcanimicrobiota bacterium | reverse complement strand
GACCGAGCGCATCGGGCTCGTGCCGTTCCGCGCGCGCGGCCTCGAGCTCGCGGAGAAGTGGACCGTCGAGCGCCAGGAGCACACCGGCGATTGGGGCGGCATCATCCCGGCGATGCTCAACGCGATGCTCGCGCTGCGCGCGATCGGGTACGACGTGAACGATCCGGTGGTAGTGCGCGGTTTCGGGGCGATCGACGCTTTTACGATTACCGCGAACGGCGCGTACCGCGTGCAGCCGTGCATCTCGCCGGTATGGGACACGGGGCTCGCCGTGCGCGCGCTCGCCGATGCGGGCGTGCGCCGCGACGATCCGCGGCTCGTGAGCGCCGCGTCGTGGCTGCTCGACAAGCAGATCGTCGCGCGCTACGGCGACTGGTCGGTGAAGAACCGCACGGGCAAACCCGGCGGCTGGGCGTTCGAGTTCGAGAACGCATGGTATCCCGACGTCGACGACACGGCGGTCGTCGCGATGGCGCTCGCCGCGGTCGATCACCCGGATGCGGCCCGCGTGCGCGGCGCGATCGCTCGGGCGTCGGAGTGGGTCGCGACGATGCAGTGCAAGACCGGCGGCTGGGGCGCGTTCGACGTCGACAACGACAAAGAGTGGCTCAACCGGATCCCCTACGGCGATCTGAAAGCGATGATCGACCCGAGCACCGCGGACGTCACGGCGCGTGTCGTCGAGATGGTCGTGCGTTGCGGCCTGGGTCAGTCGGACTCGGCATGCAGCGGCATGAGCGAGTCGGACACCACTCGCGGCACCCTCGGTGGTTTCAACGCCGCGCGCTTTGACCGCGCGCTTACGTTTTTACTGAACGAGCAGGAGCGCGACGGCGCGTGGTTCGGCCGCTGGGGCGTGAATTACATCTACGGCACGAGCGGCGCACTCGCGGCGCTCGGGCCGGTGCAGCGCGCTTCGATGACCGCCGCGCCGTCAGGCGCGAGCTCGGCGCAATTGCGTGCGATCGATGAAGCAGTGATACGCGGCGCCGTTTGGCTCAAGAGCGCGCAGCAAGACGACGGCGGCTGGGGCGAGACCACCGACACCTACAAAGATCCGGCGCTGCGCGGAACAGGCCCCGCGACCGCGAGCCAAACCGCCTGGGCGTTGATCGGTCTTCTCGCGTGCGCCGAACGCCTGCCGCAAATAGCGGACGCATTCGCCGCGTCAATCGAACGCGGTGTCGGCTATCTGCTGCGAGCGCAGCGGGCGGACGGTTCTTGGGACGAACTGGAGTTCACCGGAACGGGGTTCCCGCTCCACTTCTATTTGAACTATCACCAATACCGGCTGCATTTCCCGCTGACGGCACTGGGCCGTTATGCGGCATCGCGCGAACGGACGGCGTCCTCCACATCCTGAACGACCGCCGCGAGCGGCTGCGGCTTCGCGACGTCCTTGCGCGGCGGCAGCATGCGAATGCCCAGCAGCAGCGCCGTCGCGATCGCCGGCATCACCGTCGGTTTGATGAGACGGCGGTCGAGGCGCGCCATCATGCGGCGGTTTTCGGCGAGCGCCGTCTCGATGAACATCAGCGGCGTGATGTCCGCGACGATCGCCTTGAGATCGGGGTCGTCGAGCTCCGGCATCGGCGGAAGATCCGTCGCGCCGGTGATGGTGCCGAGCGCGGCGCGACCGTGGTATCCGAGCGCGGTCAGCGTGCGGCGCAAGAAATTGTCGCGTCCGGCGCGGGCTTGCTCGTAACGCCACCAGTTGATGAAGAACACGACGTGGCGCGTCTCTTCGAACATCACGCCGTCGAAGATGGACAGCAGCGAGTCGGGCAGGATCTTCTTCTCGCGCGCGAGCGCGATCGCGCCGAATCCTACGAACGAATCCGTGCATTCGCCGAAGCCGAATACGCGGAACTCTTCGGGCGAGATCGGCGCGTCCGCGATGTCGAGCGGCGGCGCGTCGATGCCGTAGCGCTCGATCACGTGCTCCATCAGCCGGCCGTGGCGTGTCTCCTCGGTGCCCTGGAGCGCGATGGTCTCGTGGATGAGCGGGTCGTCGATCGTCTTCGCGAACGCGGTGACCATCCGGCCCGCGCGCTGTTCGATCGAGCGCGCGTAGCGCCAGAACGGAAAGGCGCGCAGGCGGGCCAGATCGACGCCCTGCAGATCGGGCCACGGAAGCTCCGCCGGCTCGAACGCGACGTGCGTCTCGATGAAGGTCCGGCAGAAGAGCTCCCGGTGCGCGGGCGTTCCGACTCGCATGCGCCGCTATGCGACAGAGCGGCGATGGCCTTCCTGCCCGAGGGAGAGGCCCGGACGGCTCGGCGACGGAAGAGCCTGCCGTGGAGGCGTCGCCGACAGGACTGACGACACGTGAACGGGCGCCGGCGGATGCGGAACGCGCGTCCCGTCTGATCCTCCCGCGCGTGTCCCGGACGTTCGCGCTCGGCATCAAGATTTTGCCGCCGAAGCTCGAGGCGCCCGTGCGCGTGGGATACCTGCTGTGCCGCGTCGCGGACACGATCGAGGACGATCTCGCGCTGGCGCCCGAGCGCAAGGCCGAGTTGCTCGACGAGCTGCTGGCGTGTTTCGACGATCCGCGGCGCGCCGACGAGTACGGCCTCTGCGTCGCCGAGCTGAGCGCGAACGACGACTATCTCGAGCTCGTCGCCACCACCGGACAGGTATTTCAGACATACCGTCTGCTCGACGCGCCGACGCGCGCGATCTTGCGGCGCTGGATCGCCGAGATGACCGGCGGCATGAAGCGCTTCGTGCTGGCGCACCGCTTCGGCATTCGCATTGCGAGCGTCGACGAGTTTCGCGAGTACTGCTACTTCGTCGCGGGAACGGTCGGGCATCTGCTCACCGAGCTGTGGCACGAGCACTCGGGCGCCGTCGGGAAGAACACGTACGCGCGGCTGCTCGAGGATTGCGAGGCGTTCGGCGAGGCGCTGCAGACGGTGAACATCCTCAAGGACATCGCCTGGGACGCGGAACAAGAGAACGCGATCTTCGTGCCGGCCGATCTGCTGAGCGCCGCCGGCAGCGCGCACGACACGCTCTTGGACGAAGCGCGCCGCGCCGCGAACCGGCAGGCACTCGTTCCGCTGATGCGGCTCGCACAGACCGACATCGAGCGCGCGTTGCACTACATCGAAGCGATTCCGGCGACCGCGATGCGCGTGCGCCTGTTCTGCGTGCTGCCCGTGCTCTTCGCGATCGCGACGATGCGCGAGCTGGAACGTTCCGAGGAGATGCTGATTCCCGGCGGCAGCGTGAAGATCGGCCGCGCCGAGGTGCGCGCGCTCGTCGTCGCGGGCTCCACCTCGACGCTCACGAACCGCACGCTGCGCTGGCTGGTCGAGCGCGTTCGCAAGCGCCCGTTCACGTTCGCCGGTTCCTGAAAGCGGCTTCGCGCCGGT
>JAXDMB010000496.1:0-7519 GCA_034666325.1 Vulcanimicrobiota bacterium | reverse complement strand
CCGCGCTGCTCGTGTTCATCGTCGCCGGCTTGTTCCTGTTCCATGCGTACAACCTGCACGACTTCAACCCGTTCGGTCTGGGGAAGCTCGAACCGTTCGGCGGCACGCTCGAGGCGGATCAGCCGATCGGGATCATCCCGATCGCGGCGTTCGTATTCTTCAGCTACATCGGTTTCGACACCGCGACCACGACGGCCGAGGAGTGCAAGAACCCGCAGCGCGACGTGCCGCTCGGCGTGATCGGCGCGCTGGCGATCGGGACGGTGATCTACTGCGCGACGGCCGTCGTGCTCGTCGGCGTGGTGCCGTGGCAGCAGGTGCCCGCGAAGAACCCGCTGGTGTTCGCGCTCGCGCCGCTGCACATGCCGCTGCTCAACTGGGTGATCACGATCGGCATCCTGGCCGGCACCACCAGCGTCGCGCTGTCGTCGCTGCTCGGCCAGACGCGCATCTTCTACGTGATGGCGCGCGACAAGATGCTGCCCCCGGCCGTCGCGCACATCCACCCGCGGTTCAAGACGCCGGTCCACACGACGATGATCACCGGTGTCGCCGTCGCGCTGCTCACGCTAATCGTGCCGCTCACCCAGCTGCTCAACCTCGTGAACATCGGCACGCTGATCGCGTTCACGGTCGTGTGCGCGGGCGTGCTCTACTTGCGCAAGCGCAAACCGGACATCCCCCGCACGTTCCGCGTGCCGTTCGTGCCGCTGTTCCCGATCCTGGGGATCGTGTTCTCGCTGTTTCTCGCAGTGTTCGGCCTGTCGCGCACGACCTGGGTCTGGTTCGCGATGGCGCTGGTCGCCGGCTTGGTGTTTTTCTTCAGCTACGGCTACTGGAAATCCGATCCGGACCGGATCGAGTACGTCGAGGAGCCCGAGGGCATCGCGGGAGCGCCGTAAGCGATGAGCGACGCGGGATACGTTCGCCGTTCGAAGCGCGTCGTCTACGAGAATCCCTGGCTCGGCTTCGAAGCGCACGACATCGTTCACCCGAACGGTACGCCGGGCGTGCACGGCGTCGTCGTGACGCCGCGCGCGAGCGCGGTGGTGCTCGTGGACGGCGACGACGTATTGCTCGTACGGCAAGCGCGGTTCGCGGTCGACCGCGTCGTGCTCGAAGTCGTCAAAGGCGGGCGGCACGACGGCGAGGACGGCCTCGCGTGCGCGCAGCGCGAGTCGCGCGAGGAAGCGGGCGTCGTCGCGCGGCGCTGGATCGCGCTGGGCGAGACGTACGAGATTCCCTCGATCGTGCAAGAGCCGGTGTCGCTCTACGTGGGCGTCGAACTTACGCCGGCGCCGCTCGCGCCCGAGGACGTGGAGCGCATCGACGTCGTGCGAATGCGCCTGGACGACGCGCTCGACGCCTGCGCGCACGGCCGCATCGACGATGCGGTGACGGCGATCGCGCTGCTGCGCGCGCACGCCGTGCTGGCGAGCGAACGATGAGCAAGAAGAAGCCCGCAGCGGTGCTGCGCGCGCGAGCCCTCGCGTATCCCGGCGCGTGGGAAGATCATCCCTGGGGCGAGACGGTGGTGAAAGCCGGCAAGAAGATCTTCGTGTTTCTCGGCCAGACGACGATCACGCTCAAGCTCACCGACGCGCATGACGCGGCGATGTCCGTGCCCGGCGCCGCGCCGACCGGATACGGCCTCGGCAAAGCGGGCTGGGTCACGCTGCCGCTCGCTGCCGGGGTTCCGCCCGTCGACGTCTTGTGCGACTGGCTCGAAGAGAGCTATCGCACCGTGGCGCCCAAGAAGCTGAGCGCGCAACTGGACGGCGGGCCGACTAGTGCGGCGGAAGTTCCGGCGGCGCGGTCTTCGCGTTCCACAGGTGCTCCGGCTGCTCGAGCGCGTGGTTGATCCAGCGCGACCACACGAACAGCGCGTCCGACAGCCGGTTCACGTAGCGCACCACCTCGGGTGAGATGTCCTCGCCCTGTTCGCGCGCGCCGATCAGCAGGCGTTCGGCGCGGCGGCACACCGTGCGCGCCAGGTGCAGAAACGCGCCGGGATACGAGCCGCCGGGAAGGATGAAGTTCGCGAGCGGCTCGAGATCGTTCTGCGCGCGGTCGATCGCGCGCTCGAGCGCCGTCGCGTCGGCTGCGGTGATCAGCGGCATGCCTTCCCAGCGGTCCTTCGGCAACGTCGCCAGATCGCTGCCCAAGTTGAACAGCGCGTCCTGCGTCCACGCCAGCCATCCGTCGAGCTCCCGCGCCACGTCGTGCGCGCGCTGAAGATCCTGCACGGGGCGCGTGCGCTGCACGTCGGTCAGCGCGGTGCGCGCGAGACCGATCGCCGACGACAGCTCGTCGATCGTTCCGTACGCTTCGATGCGCAACGCGTTCTTCTTGACGCGCTGCCCGCCGACGAGCCCGGTGGTTCCGTCGTCGCCGGTGCGGGTGTAGATGCGCGTCAATTTAGGCACCCGACCCGCTTCGAACAGGACGCTTGCCGACCTCCGCGAACCCCGGCCGATTGGTCATGGAACGCATCCCGAGCAAGAGCGCCGATCTGTCCGAGTGGTATCAGGCCGTTTGTTATCAAGCGGCGCTGGTGTCGCAAGCCCCCGTGCGCGGCTGCCTGGTGCTGCGGCCGTACGGCTACGGGCTCTGGGAGCGTCTCGTCGCCGCGCTGGACCTGCGTTTCAAAGAGACGGGGCACGAGAACGCCTACTTCCCGCTGCTGATCCCTGAGTCGCTGCTCACCAAAGAGGCCGAGCACGTGGAGGGCTTCGCGCCTGAAGTCGCCTGGGTCACCGAGGGCGGGAACGAGAAGCTCACCGAGCGGCTCGCGATCCGGCCGACGTCCGAGGTGATCATCGGCGTGATGTACGCCGAGTGGATCCAGTCGTACCGCGACCTTCCGGTGCTCATCAACCAGTGGGCGAACGTGATGCGCTGGGAGAAGCGCACGAGGCCGTTCCTGCGCACGGCGGAGTTCTTGTGGCAAGAAGGCCACACCGCGCACGCGACCGAGCAGGAAGCCGCCGAAGAAGTCGCGCGGATGCTCGAGGTCTATCGCGAGGTCGCGGAAGACATTTGCGCGGTTCCCGTCTACAAAGGCGAGAAGTCGGCGTCCGAACGTTTCGCCGGCGCGAACCACACGTACTCGATCGAAGGGCTGATGCCGGACGGGCGCGCGCTCCAGTCCGCAACGTCGCACGAGCTCGGGCAGAACTTCGCGCGCGCGTACGACATCACGTTCGCCGCCGAGGACCAGACGCAGCAGTACTGCTGGACGACGTCGTGGGGAATGTCGTGGCGCATGCTCGGCGCGCTCATCATGACGCACGGTGACGACCGCGGCCTGCGCATTCCGCCCAAGATGGCGCCGACCGAGGTGGTGATCGTGCCGATTCCGCGCGGCGACACGACACGGCTCGACGAAGCGGCGCGCGAGCTGTTCCGCGCCTGCAAGGAAGCGGGACTGCGCGTGAAGCTGGACGACCGCCCGGGCCAGTCGCCGGGCTATAAATTCAACGAGTGGGACCTGCGCGGCGTGCCGGTGCGTCTGGAGATCGGCAACCGCGATCTCGACGCCGGCGTCGTGACGCTCGTGCGCCGCGACAAAGCGGTGAAAGAAGAAGGACAGAAGCAGCAGGTTCCGCTCGGCGAGATCGTCGCGTTCATTCCCACGGTGCTCGAGCAGATCCAGCATTCGCTGTTCGCGCAGGCGAAGACGTTCTTGCAGGACCATACCATCGCGACGCTCGACCGCGACGAGTTCTTCCGGCTGCTCAAAGAGCGCGCCGGCATGATCGACGTGCCGTGGTGCGGGCGGCCCGAGTGCGAAGCCGCGGTGAAGGAAGCGACGAGCGGCACGACGCGCAACCTGCGCGAGCCGGCGCGGGCCGACGCGTGCGTTCCGTGCGGCGAGCCGGCGCGGTACCAAGCCTATTTCGCGCAGAGCTATTAGGGCGCGCCGCGCCGCGGCGCTCGCCGCCGGTGCGATCGCGGTGAACGTGCTCGCGGCCGTCGCATGCGCAGAGCGCGCGCCGGCAGGCGCCGCAACGAGCGTGCGGGCGATCGTGTCCACGAGCATCGACGACCCCCGTGCCGTGCAGCGCAGCTCGGGGAGCGATGTCGCGACCGCACGGCGCATCGCGGCGCGGCTGCTCGCGCGCCCGCTCGCCGCGCAGCTGCTGCGCGTGCGCTGCGAGCGCGCGGGTCAGCACGTCGACTGCGGGCTGGTCGTCTCGGGCGTGAAGTTCCACCGACCGCTGGGCCTGGCCGCCTGGAATGACGAGATCGCGACCCTGGTCGACGGCGCGTACGCGGCCGCACCGGAGGTCGAGGAGGTCGACTGCTGGGCCACGGTGCCGCTCGACGCGGGCAAGGGCACGGTGGTCAGCGGCGACTACGCCAAGCCCACCGCCGCGACGGTGTTCTCGATCACCGTGCCGCGCGCGGCGCGCGCGGACGTCCGCGCCCGGCTGCGCTCCGGCGCCGGCGTGTTCTGGGACCCGGCCTTCCGGGAGTCCCTGTCGAAGGGGACTGCGGGATGATCCGAACCACCACGCTTCCGAACGGTTTGCTCGTGCTGAGCGAGAGCATGAGCCACGTCCGATCCGCCACGATCGGCCTGTGGTGCGACGTCGGCTCCTCGTTCGAGCCGCCCGAGCGGCGCGGCATCTCGCACCTGCTCGAGCACATGGTGTTCAAGGGCACGCCGCGGCGGACCGCACGGCAGATCGCCGAGGAGATGGACGCGGTCGGCGGCGAGCTCAACGCGATGACCGACAAAGAGATGACGTGCTTCTACGCGCACGTCGTCGACCGCCATCTGCCGCGCGCCGTGGACGTGCTCGCCGACATGCTGCAGCACGCGCGCTTCGACGCGGACGATCTCGCGCGCGAGCAGCAGGTGGTGCTCGAAGAGATCAAGATGTACGACGACTCGCCGGGCGAGGTGGTGCACGACCGGTTCACGCGCACGCTGTGGCACGGCGCGAACCTGGGCGACCCGACGATCGGTTTCGCCGGTACCGTCGCCGCGATCACGCGCGACGATCTGTTCGCCTGGCGCGCCGCGCGCTACGCGCCGTCCACCGTGTTCGTGACGGCGGCCGGGAACATCGACCACGACAGCGTCGTGCGGCTGGTCGCCGATGCGTTCGCATCGTTCGCGGGCAATGCGCCGTCGCCCACGCCGGAACGGCCGCGGTTCACGCCCGCTCTGGACGTGACGATCGACGACACGGAACAGGCGTACGTGCTGCTCGGCATGCCCGGTCTCTCGCTGCGCGACGAACGGCGCTACGCGCTGTCGGTTCTCGACGTCGTGCTCGGCGGCGGCATGTCGAGCCGGCTCTTCCAGAGCGTGCGCGAGGAGCGCGGCCTGGCGTACGAGATCTCGACGTTCCAGCAGGGCTATCGCGATGCGGGACTGTTCGGCGTGAATGCGGGCTGCACGCCCGAGCGCGTGCAGGAGTGCGTGGACGTGGTGTCCGACGAGCTCGACCGGCTCCTGCACGACGGCGCCGGTTCAGCCGAAGTGGAGCGCGCGCGCGAGCACCTCAAGGGCAACCTCACGCTGGCGCTCGAGAGCACGTACAACCGGATGTCGCGGCTGGCGCGCAACCACATCGTGCACGGCCGCCAGATCTCCACCGAAGAAGTGGAAGCGGCGTTCGACGCGGTGACCGTCGACGACGTGAACGCGCTCGCGCGCGATCTGCTCGGCGCCGCGCAGCGCGGGCTGTGCGTGCTGGGTCCCGCGGGCGTGCGCGGCGTTCGATTGCCGGGGGCGGCCGCGGCGTGACCGACGTCTTCACCGCGAACCTCTTCATTGCGATCGGGTTGACGGTGGTGACCCAAGCGATCCAGATCGGTTCATACGCCGCCCGATACGCGGGCGTCATCTCCGGCCGGATCGCGACGGCGATCTCGCTGTTCACGCTGCTCGTGACCGCGAGCCGGCTCGCGTCGCTGTTCATGGTACCCTCGCTCGGCGCTCTCGCCGATCTGCCCGCGAACTACGCGAGCGCTCACCACCTGGCGGAGCTGCCGCCGGACATGCTCGCGCGCGTCGACCTGCAGATGCGGCTCATCGTCGGCGCCAACACGTTGGGCGTGCTCGCCGGCGCGGTGCTGATCCCGCTGTTCCTGACGATGTTCCTGCGCGGAATCGGTGCGTTCGAGCGCTTGGGCTCCGTGCCGGGCGCACTGATGCGCCTGTTCGATCCGCGCGTGATCCGGGATCTGTTCGTCGCGCTGATCCGCCCTCCGTCGCTGCGGTTTGCCGACTTTCCGATCGCGGGCGTGCCCCGCAAGCTGCTGATCGCAAACTGCGTCCTCTATGCAGTGTACTCCGTCGGTGTCGTCGGCGCGTTTTACGCGAGCGATCTGGACCTGCACGCGCGCACGACGGCCAGCGGGCTGTCGGGTCTGGTCAACGGAATCGGGACCATCGCGTTCGCCCTGTTCATCGACCCGACGTCGGCCCTGATCGTCGACCAGACCGTGCGCAACGAGCGGCCGAAGGCCGACGTGCGGGCGATGATTTTCTGGCTCATCGTCACGGCGTTCGTCGGGACGCTCCTCGCGCAGCTCATCCTCACGCCGGCGGCCCGGTACATCGCAGCCGTGGCCAACTTCTGGATCACCCACGCGAACCGCTGAGATGCATCGAATGGTACGAACGCTAGGCCTCCTTGTCGTGTGCGCGCTGCTGCCGCTCGGCACGACCGGCTGCGCCACGACCGTCGCGTCATGGATCGTGCGTGAGCGCAACCACCAAGGCGACGCATCGCTGCAGCACGGCAACGATCCCGACGCGTCGGTGGCGTACCAGCTCGCGCTCAAGATCGATCCCGCGAACAAGCACGCGCGCGACGGGCTGATCAACGTGCAGATTCGTCTCGCGCGCAAGTTCTTCGCCGCTTCGCGGTTCGAGGACGCGATCGACGCGCTGATGGTCGCGTCGCGCTATTCGCCCGGCGACGACCGCGTGCAGACGCTGCGCAGCGAGATCGTGCAGGCGCAGATCAAGCGCGACATCGTCGTGTCGAACTACCCGTCGTACAAGTTCACCGGCGCCGGTCTCCGGCGCGGCTACACCAACCTCAAGACGATCAACACCGAGATCCTCAACTCGCTCAAGCGCTTCGACTACACGTACGACACGGCGGACCTGTCGACCGCGATCCGCCAGAGCTACGCGCTCAACGAAGAGGTCGCGCGCCTGACGAACCGCCTGCAGCAGTACCGCCAGCTCACCGAGTCCGGCGTGCCGGAACACGCCGCCGAGAATCTCGGGCCGCCCGCGAGCCTGTTGCCGCTGCCCTAGCCGTCTGGTAGAGTAGGCGAACAAGCCTTTCGAAACGGGGTGTTCGCCGTGGCCACGCAGCTTTCTCCGCACTTCACGCTCGAAGAGTTCACCACGTCCGACACCGCGCGGCAGCTCGGGCTCAGCAATCAGCCGACGCCGGACATGCTCCAGCGGCTGAAGCAGACCGCCGCGGAGATGGAAAAAATTCGCGCGCTGCTGGGCGGGCTGCCGATAACGGTGAACAGCGCG
>JAXDMB010000495.1:0-7020 GCA_034666325.1 Vulcanimicrobiota bacterium | reverse complement strand
CACGAGCGCCGCGCGCCCGCGGCCGCCGTCCTCCTCGAGCTTCGCCTTCGCGGCGTGCACGCCGTCCGCGTCACCGCGGCGCGCGGCCGCGACCAAGCTCGCGAACGCGGCGTACCCGCCGCCGCTGCCGTTCTTCGCGATCTCCGCGACGCGCGCGTTGTCGTGCAGGCGCAGCGCGGTCTTGAGCTGCATCGTCTTGTCTTCGTTCTTCGCGAAGGCGCGCGCGTCGTCGTTGCGGCCGATCGTGGTGAGCCCGTACAGCACGAACTCGACGTCGTGGTCGTGATAGTTGTGCATGTAGTGCTGGCCCGGGCCGTCACCTTGCGCGAACCAGGCTTGGTCGTTCGCGACCGCGCGCTCGTTGTCGTCGATCAGCTTCGCGTACTCGCCGACGCGCGCCCAGATGTGGCCCGTCATGTGCGGAAGGTGCGAGGTTCCGGGCGGATAGCCGTACGAGCCGAGCGCCTCAGCGTCGGGAATCGCCTCGTGCGCGCGCCGCAGCGATTCCAGCAGGTGGATGCGGAGATGGTGCGCGCCCAGATTCGCCGGCTCGAGCTTGAGCGCATCGTCCAGATCGGCGAGCATCTCCTTCGCCTTGGGCGTCACGTTATCGTGGCCGTCGAACAGAGCGTCCTCGGCGTTCCAGATCGCGTACGCGGCGACCGCGAGCACGTTCGCGTCGTCGCGGTGCGTCTTGGTCCACGCGCTCAGCGCGTCGGCGTACCGCGCGAAACGTTCTTTCTTGTCGCCCCGCGCGTAACGTTTACCGATCGCGTCGATCAGCGCGCGCTCCACTTCGCTCGCGTGCGCGAGGTGTTTGCGCCCTTCCGCGACCGCCGCGGAGCCGCGCTTGTCACCGGCGTCGGTCTGCGGCTGGTTGATGTCGATCGTGTCGGCTTCCGCCTGGCCCCAGTACGCCAACACCGCGTCCGGATTTTTCTTGATCGCTTCACCGAACGCGACGCGCGCTTCGCCGACGTCGAACGCGTACAGCATCATCACGCCGCGGTCCAGCAGCCGCTGCGTCTCGTCGTCCGCGCCCTGCACGGCCCAGTGCGCGCGCGCCTCCTGCACCGTGGCCGGCTGCGGCGGCGCGGTCTGCTGCGACTGGCTCGCGCGCGGCGGACTCTGCGGCGGCACGGGTGCGGCCGCGAGAAGCCCGGCGGCGAGCACGGCGGCGAAGAACGGACGGATCATCGCGCGCTCGCTTCGAGATAGGGCCACGGCATTCCGATCGAGTCCGCCAAGCGCCGTTCCTCCGCCTCCATGACCGCGCGCTCATCCGGTTGCATGTGGTCGTGCCCGGCGAGGTGCAGCACCGCGTGGATCAGCAGCCGCTGTACCTCGCGCTCGAGCGGCGCGTCGTACTCCGCGGCCTGCCGCAGAGCGGTGTCGACGCTGACGACGATGTCCCCGAGCATGCGCTCCGGGTCGCCATTCCCCGCCGGTGCGGACGCGGGCGCGAGCGGGCGCGTCGCACCGCTGCGGTCGAACGCGTCGGGCGCGTACATCGGAAAGCTCAGCACGTCCGTGGGCGCGTCCTTTCCGCGGTGCTCGCGGTTGAGCTCGCGCATCGCCGGATCGCGCACGAACGTCAGCGAGACGCTCGTTCCGTCCGCGCCGATCGCCGCGAGCAGCCGCTCGAGCACGCGCACGGACGCGCGCGTGTCGAGCCCGGCGCCGCGCGTCTGATTGTGCAGGTAGATCAGGCGTCGCGCTCGCGTGACAGGCGGCCGTACGCGGCCACGATGCGGCCCACGAGCGGATGCCGCACGACGTCGTTCTCGTCGAGGCGCACGATGCCGACGTCGTCCATGTCCTCGAAGAGGCGCTCGACGTCGAGGATCCCGCTGCGCATGCCGCGCGGCAAGTCGATCTGCGTGTCGTCGCCGGTGACGACCATCTTCGAGTTCTGCCCGAGGCGCGTGAGGAACATCTTGAGCTGCTCGTGCGTCGCGTTCTGCGCTTCGTCGAGGATCACGAACGCGTCGCCCAGCGTGCGCCCGCGCATGTACGCGAGCGGTGCGACCTCGATCGTGCCGCGTTCGAGATACTTCTCGGTCGTGCCGGCTTCCAGCAGTTCCTGCAGCGCGTCGTACAGCGGGCGCAGGTACGGATCGACTTTCTCCTTGAGATCGCCCGGCAGAAAACCGAGCTTCTCGCCGGCCTCGACCGCCGGACGCGACAGCACGATGCGCGACACCTCGCGGTTCTTGAGCGCGCGCACCGCCATGACGATCGCGAGGAACGTCTTGCCCGTCCCGGCGGGGCCGATCGCGAAGCTGAGCGTGTTGGCGTCGATCGCGGCGACGAGCGCGCGCTGGCCGTCGGTCTTCGGCCGCACCTCGCGCCCGCGCGCCGTGGTGGCGAGGGTCGGCGGAATACCGCGCTCGCCGCTGGCGCGCGCCGCGAGGGCGACGTCGTCCGGGGTCACCTGCGCGCCGGACCGGGCCGCCGCCAGCATCGCGCGCAGCACTTCCTCCGCCCGGCGGACGGCCCGCTGGTCGCCGCTGAGGTGTACGCGGTCGCCGTCGAGCCGCAGCACGACGGGAATGAGCGCTTCGAGCGCGTTGAGGTTCTGGTCGCGGTATCCGCACAGGCGGATGGGATCGTGAAGTCCGCTGAGGTCGAAAGTGGCCTCGCTCGTGATCGACGGCATCTCTTATCTACAACGCATGCGGGCCGTGCGAAGTGTCACCGCAGGGCGACGGGCGGACCTAAAATCTCCATCAGGATGACGGCGTTGCGAGCGTGAGCCGGGTCGCCGAACGCGTCGGCGAGCGTCCGCCGCAACGTCCCCGTGGGCGCGGGCGCTTGCACCGCGAACACCGGCACGTCCACCGAGCGCGCCACGAACGCCGGCGCCCGCGTCACGTCGGGCTGCTGCTGCTGGTGCTTCTGCCGCTTCTGATGGCCCGCATTCTGCTGCTGCTGCGGGGGCGCGCTGTAGGCGGGCTGCGCGGCGTACGCCGGCTGCGCGACATAGGCTCCTTGGGGCTGCTGCGCCGGCGCGCTCGAGCTTTCCGCCGCCGACCGCAGCGCCGCCAGCAGTCCCTGCAGCGCCGCGGGCGCTTTCACGCCGCGCTCCGCGAGCTGCGCCTGAATCGCCGCGATGCGCTCGGGCTCCGCGGCGCGCTGCTTTTCGACGACCCCGTCGAAGCCTTTCTTCACCGCCCGCGCACCCGACGCGAGCGACGAGATCACGATGACCGCGACGATCAGGAACGGGACGATGTGGTCGACGGTCACGGCGCGGGCGGGCCACCTGCGGGCGGCGGGGTCTGCGAGTCCGTTCCGACGCTCGAACCGATCGCGCCGCGCATCTCGGTGTCGGCCTTGACGTTGTTGAGCTTGTAGTAGTCCATCACGCCCAGATGGCCCGCGCGAAACGCTTCCGCGATCGCCTCGGGAATCTGCGCTTCCGCTTCGACGACCTTCGCGCGCATGCGCTGCGTCTCGGCCTTCATCTCCTGTTCCGCGGCCATCGCGGCGTACTGCCGTTCCGCGGCCTTCGCCTGCGCGATCTTGCGGTCGGCCTCGGCTTGCGAGGTCTGCAGATCGGCGCCGATGTTCTTGCCGACGTCCACGTCCGCGATATCGATCGACACGATCTCGAACGCCGTTCCGGCGTCGAGGCCCTTCGCCAGAACCGCCTTGGAGATGCGGTCGGGATACTCGAGCACCTCTTTGTGGTCGACGGCCGCGCCGACCGCGCTGACGACGCCTTCGCCGACGCGCGCGACGATCGTCGGCTCGCCCGCGCCGCCGACGTACCGGTCGAGATTCGAACGCACCGTGATGCGCGCTTTGACGTTGAGCTGAATGCCGTTCTGCGCGACGCCCTGAAACAGCGGCGTCTCGATCACCTTCGGGTTCACCGACGTCTGTAGCGCTTCGAGCACGTCGCGTCCGGCGAGATCGATCGCTGCCGCGCGCTGCCACTCCAGCGGAATCTGCGCGCGTTGTGCGGCGATCATCGCGAGCGTGACCTTGTCGACGTTACCGCCGGCGAGGATGTGCGACTGGAGCTGATCGACGGTGAGCGCGAGACCGGCTTTGCGCGCGCGAACCAGGTTCGCGACCAACAGTCCCGCCGGAACGCCGATGATCCGCATGCGGATCAGCGAGCCGATCGAGAGCGGCACGCCGGCCGCGACCGTGCGTATCCACAACCCGATCGGGAAGTAGTAGAAGAACAGCACGATGCCGACGAGCACCGCGATGGTGATCACGACAAAAAATAACGCGACCATGAAGTGCTCCTACGGCGTCGGTTCGGGGCGCACGAAGATGCGCGCGCCTTCGACACGGGTGACACGAACGGGAGTTCCGGCGGGAACGAAGTCCCCCTCCGTCAGGACGTCGACCCGCTCCGTCCCGAACGAGGCGACGCCGGCCGGCCGCAGGAACGAGATCGCGGTTCCGGTCGCGCCGAGCAGATGGCGGTGGTCGAGGCTGGCGACGTAGTCGGGGCCTTGCGTCCCCGCGAACACCAGGCGCCGCACGAACGCGTTCTCGGGCAGCACGCGCTGCAGGAGCGCGAAGATCAGCGCGCTGAGCACGATCGCGATCGCGAGCGCCTGCAGGGCGACGACGAAGAACGCGATCCCGAACGCGAGCAGCACCGACGCGACGAGGATCAGCGCTCCGAGCACGCCCGCGATGCCGTGGCCGGGCAGCACGTGCAGCTCGAACAGGATCAGCAGCACGCCGACGAGCGCGAGCGCGAGCACGAGGCCGTTCGAGAACCCGGCGTAGATGTGGGTGCCGAAGAACAGCGCCAGCGAGCCGGCGCCGATCGCGCCGGCGATGCCGTGCAGCGTCTGCAGCTCGATGAGCAGGCCCAGGAACCCGATCGCGAGCAGGATGCCGCTGATCTCCGGGTTCGTGGCGATGCGCGCGATCCGCTCGGCCAGAGTGTACTCGGCGCCCGTGCGGCGCGCGCCGGCGAGCCCGAACCGCGCGAGCGCGCCGTCGAACGTGGCGACCGTCGCTTCGGAAAACCCGGTGTGCTGCGCGGCGTCCGCGGTCAGCGTGAGGATGCCGCCCGGCGCCTTGTACGCGGGCGCGTCGACGGTCGCGTCGACCATCGCGGCGGCGAGGTGCGCGTTGCGGTGATAGCGCGCCGCGGTCGACTCGAACTCGCCCCGCAGCGCGGAGACGGTCTTCACGGTCTTGGGAATCGGCTGGGCGGCGCCGATCGACGCGCCCGGCGCCATGGCGATGCGCGACGCGGACAGCGAGATCAGCGCGCCGGCGGACCAGCCCCGCGTGACGTACGCGTCGACCGGAACCGCGCTGGCGAGCAGCGCGTCGCGGATCTGCGTCGCGGACGACACGAGCCCGCCGAAGGAGTTCACGTCGAGGACGATCGCCCGCGCGTGCTGTTCCTTCGCGTCCGCGACGGCGCGCGCGACCAAGTGCGCCATGCCGTCGTCGATCGTGTCGTGGATCGGCACCACGATGACGCCGCCTTGCGGCGCGGCCACCGCGCCCTGCGCCCAGGCCGAAGCGGTTCCGGCGAGCAGGCAGAGCAGGGCGACGAGGCGGCGGACGATCACCTTGCGGACTACCCCGCGCGGCACGCGAGGTTACGCCGAGCGCAGCTCCTCGGTGACGATCTGGCGCACGACGTTGCCGTCGGCCAGCCCTTTGAGCTGCGGCAGGATCGTCCGCATGAGCGCGCCCTGGTTGCGGCCCTCGGGCGGAAGCGACGCCATCGTCGCGCGGACCAGCTCGCGAATCGCGTCCGGCGACTTCTGCGCGGGCAGATCCTTGAGGTACGCCTGCAGGATCTCGCGCTCCCGGGTTTCCTTGTCCGCCAGCTCCGTGCGCCCGGCTTTGGAGAACTGCTCGATCGAGTCGCTGCGCTGCTTCACGAGCTTGCGGACGACCTCGACTTGATCGGCGTCGGAAAGGTCGGCATTGGCCTCGATGCGTTTGTAGTTGAACGCTGAGACGACGCTGCGCAGCGCGTCCAGGCGCACCTGGTCGCGCGCGCGCATCGCGTCTTTCATGTCGGCCGTGATGTCGTCTTTGATGCTCATCGCCCGGCAGTCTTCCCGGTATCGCTGCGGCGCGACCTGCGGCGTCAGACGCTCAGCGCGTGCGCCGGCCGCTCGAGGGACTGCGCTTGCGCGAGCGCGGCGGCGAGCACGCCGCGTGCCGCGGCGAGCGCCCCGGCATCGGTTCCGGTCGCGAAGCCGCGCTCGGTGACGAGCCGCGCGAGCAGCTCGAGGTCGAGATTCCCCGGGGCTTCCGGCGCGAACGGACAGCCGCCGATGCCGGAGAGCACGCCTTCGAACCGGCGCACGCCTTGCGCGAGCCCGGCCGCGACGTTGGCCGCGGCGCTGCCGCGCAGGTCGTGGAAGTGCAGCGAGAGCGGGACGGAGACCGCGCGCTGCACGGCGGCGATCGTCGCTGTGACGACCTCCGGGCGCGCTTTGCCGATCGTGTCTGCGAGCGTGATCATCGTGGAGCCGCCGGCCGCGAAGCGCGCCGCCATCTCGAGCACCGTGTCGAGCTCGATCGTCTCGTCGGCCCACGGCGACGCGAACGAGCACGCGATCGCGGCGCGGAGCGAGACCGACTCGGCTTTGGCGCGCGCCGCGATCGTGTCGAAGTACGCGAGCGTCTCGGGGATCGAGCGGTTGTTGTTCGACTTATTGTGGCGCGGGCTCGCCGACGCGACGAACACGAGATCGTACGTCCCGCGCGCGAAGCCGGCGCCGTCGAACGCCGCGAGCGCGCGGTCGAAGCCCTTGTCGTTCATGATGAGGACGGAGTAGCGCACCGAGCGCGGCAGCAGCGCGATCAGCGCGTCGGCGTCAGCGAGCTGCGGCACCCACTTGGGATGGACGAACGAGGTCACCTCGATCTCCGTGATCCCGGCGGCGGCGAGCGCCGCGACGATGCGCACTTTCGCCGCGCTGGCGACGAACTTCGGCAGGTCTTGCAGCCCGTCGCGCGTCGTCACGTCGAGCAATGTCACGTGCTGGGTCATGGTGCGCGTCAGACCTT
>JAXDMB010000494.1:0-12934 GCA_034666325.1 Vulcanimicrobiota bacterium | reverse complement strand
CGGAACGCGAGCGCCGCAAGCTGTGGCGAGCGGTCTGGGTGGCGCTCGCCGAGGCGCAGCAGCGCGCCGGCCTCGTCACGCAAGCGGAGCTCGACGATCTGCGCGCGCACGCCGGCGACGTCGATCTCGAGGCGGCGCTCGCGATCGAGCGCGAGATCGGGCACGACCTCATGGCCGAGATCCGCGTGTACGCGCGCCAAGCGACCGTCGGCGGCGGAAAGATCCATCTCGGCGCCACGTCGATGGACGTCGAGGATACCGTCGAGACGTTCCGCATGCGGCTTGCGCTCGAAAGCATCCTCACGGCGCTCGACGATTTGCTGCGCGCATTCGCCGTGCAGATCGACCGCCGCGCGGACCTCGTGTGCATGGGCTACACGCACTTGCAGCCCGCCGAACCGACGACTGTCGGCTACCGGCTCGCCATCTACGCGCAAGATCTGCTGATCGACCGCGCGATGATCCTCGCGGCGCGCGAGCAGCTCACCGCGAAAGGCATTCGCGGGGCGGTCGGCACGTCGGCGTCGTACACGCGCCTGCTCGACAACACGCCGCTCACGCCGCAGGACCAGGAGAACGACGTGCTGGCGCGCTTCGATCTGTCGGCGCGCGACGTGGCGACGCAAACATACCCGCGCAAGCTCGACTACCTGCTGCTCTCGACGCTGGCCGGCTTGGGCGCATCGCTGTCGAAGTTCGCGTTCGACGTGCGCATCCTCGCGAGCCCCGGTTTCGGCGATCTCGCCGAGCCGTTCGGTGCCAAGCAGGTCGGTTCGAGCGCGATGCCGTTCAAACGCAATCCGGTGATGGCGGAGCGCATCGACTCGCTTGCGCGCCTGCTGCCGGCGTACGCCGATGTCGCGTGGCAGAACGCGTCGACGAATCTGCTCGAGCGCACGCTGGACGACAGCGCCAACCGCCGCACGGTGCTGCCCGAAGCGCTGCTGTGCTCGGACGAGATTCTCTCGCTGGCGAAGAAGATCGTCGAAGGCCTGCGCGTGGACGAGCGCCGCATCGCGGAGAACCTGCGCACCTATGGTCCGTTCTCCGGCACCGAAGCGATCCTCATGGAGGCTGCGAAGCGCGGCGGCGACCGTCAGGAGCTGCACGAGGTGATCCGCGAGAGCGCGATGCGCGCGTACGACGAGCTCGCCGCAGGCAACTCGAACCCGCTCGCGACGCTGCTCGCCGACGACGAGCGGATCACGCACTTGGTCGATCCGGCGGAAGTCCGCAAATGGCTCGACCCCACCGGCCACGTGGGTGACGCGCCGGTACGCGCGCGCCGTCTCGCACAACGAATTCGCGACACGATCGACACGGTCGAGAAGAAGAACGATGCGTAAGGGACACGAGATCGCCCGCGGCAAGACGAAGGTACTCTACGAGCTCGAAGGCCAGCCCGACGTGCTGGTGGTGCAGCAGCAGGACGGCATCACCGCGCGCGACGGCGAGCGCCGCGACGTGATCGAAGGCAAGGGCCGCATCGCCGCGCAGACGACGGCGCGCGTGTTCCGCCTGTTGAACTTGTGCGGCCTGCCCACGCACTATTTGAACGGCGGCGAGGACGACGACGACAACGAGATGCTCGTCCGCCGCGCGCAGATGATACCGCTCGAAGTGGTGGTGCGCGGCGTCGCGGCGGGGTCGCTCGTGAAGCGGCGTCCCGGCATCCAGCGCGGCGCGCTGCTCGTGCCGCGGCTCATCGAGTTCTTCCTCAAGGACGACGCGAACCACGATCCGCTCATCGACACGGACGCGATCGTGGCGCACGGGCTCGCAACGCCGGCGGAGCTCGCGACGATGCAAGAGCTCGCGCGCATCACGTACGAGGTGCTCGCGCACGCGTGGCGGCGCCGCGACGCGCTGCTCGTCGACCTGAAGATCGAGTTCGGCCGGCTCGCGAGCGGCGAGGGGAAGGGCCAGCTCGTCATCGCGGACGTGATCGACAACGACTCGTGGCGCGTGTGGCCGCAGGGCCGCGAAGACCTGATGCTCGACAAGCAGCTCTACCGCAACCTCGATGTCGTCACGCCCGCCGACCTCGATCAGATTCGCGCGAACTACGAGCAAGTCGCGGAGATCGTCGGCACGTTTCCGCAGATGCGCCCTGGAATGGTGGCGCTGCTCGTGGACGGTCCCGAGCACCTCGCCGCAATTGACCAAGTCGGCCGCGCGATCGGCGCGTACGGGCTTCCGACCACGCGCCACGTAGTGTCGGTCGCGCGCACGCCCGGCTATGTGCTGCAGCTCGTGTCGCAGCTCGAAGCGACGTTCGCGCGGTTGCTCGTGGTGACGATCGGCCCCGCATCGAGCGCGTTGCCGGCGGTGGTTGACAACGCGACTGCAAGCCCGATCGTGGCCGTCAATCTCGCCGATCCGCGGCCCGACGAAACGGCGCGCGCGTGCGCCAAGGCGTTCGCGCTCGACGATTCCGTCGTGTTCGGGCGCGTGCTGCTGCTGCAAGCCAATGCGCGCAGCGCGGTGATCGGCGCGGACGCCGAGCTGAACGCGCCGCCCCCGCCGCTTCCGCCGGGCGTCGCGCGTGCGTGACGCGACGGTCGTGAGCGAGGACGTCCTCGCACGCGGTCGTCGCATCAGCGTCGCGCTCTCGGACGACGAGCTGCGCCGGATCGCCGAGCACCTCGGCCGTGTGCCGACCGAGACCGAGCTGTTCGCGTTCGACGCGCAGTGGAGCGAGCATTGCTCCTACAAATCGTCGCGCGAGCATCTGAAGAAGCTGCCGACGGAAGGGCCCACCGTGCTGCTCGGCGTGGGCGAGGACGCCGGAATCGTGCGCCTCGGCGAGTGGAACGGCGACACGTACGGGATCGTCGTCGCGCACGAGTCGCACAACCATCCCTCGCAAGTCGTGCCGTTCGAGGGCGCGGCGACGGGCATCGGCGGAATCGTGCGCGACGTGCTGTGCATGGGCGCGGAAGTGATCGGCGTCGCCGACCCGCTGCGGTTCGGAAGGCTCGAGAACGAGCACTGCCGGTACGTCGCGCAGCAAGTCGTCGATGGAATCGCTGCGTACGGCAACGCGATCGGCGTGCCGAACGTCGGCGGTGACGTGTTTTTCGACGAGTCCTTCGACGACAACGTGCTCGTCAACGTCGTGGCGCTCGGGCTCGTCAAAGAAAAGGACATCATCCACTCGCGCGCGCCGCAGGGCAGCGTGGGGTGGGACATCGTGCTCGTCGGCAAAGCGACGGACCGCAGCGGCTTCGGCGGCGCGTCGTTCTCGTCGCTGACGCTGGACGAAGAGGATGCGGATCAAAACAAGGGCGCCGTTCAAGTGCCGGACCCGTTCTTGAAGAACGTGATCATGCGCGCGTCGTACGCGGTGTTCGCCGCGCTGCGCGAGCAACGCATCCCCGCCGGTTTCAAGGACTTGGGCGCCGGCGGGCTCGCGGGCTGCAGCGCGGAGCTGTGCGCGGCAGGCGGCATGGGTGCGGAAGTGGAGCTCGAGCGCGTGCCCACCGCGCAGCGCGATCTGCCGCCCGAAGTGCTCGCGATCGGCGAGACGCAGGAGCGGCTGTGCTGGATCGTGCCGCCGTCGTTCACCCCGGCGCTGCTCGCGATCTACAACGAGATGTACTCGCTCCCGCGCATCGCGCGCGGCGCGTGCGCGGCGGTGATCGGAAAGGTGACGAACACGGGCCGCTACGTCGCGCGCCATCACGGCGAGACGGTGATGGACGTCGACCTGGAGTTCCTCACCGGCGGCGTGCGCTATTCGCGGCCGTACGTGATTCCGCACGCCGCGGCCGCGCCGGATGACGACGAGCGAGCCGTCATGGCGGCCGTCCGGTCACGGCCCGCTGGCGTGGTCGACCGGCTGCGCGAGGTTCTCGCGCACCGCGACGTGTCTTCACGGGCCTCGATCTACCGCCGGTACGACGGCGTCGTTCGCGGCTGTACCGCGATACCACCCGGGTTCGCGGACGCGGGCGTGCTCGTCCCGATTCCCGGTGCGCCGCTCGGCGTCGCCCTTGGCCTCGGCGGAAATCCACGGTACGGCAAGATCGATCCCGGCCGCGCGGCTGAACTTGCCGTCGTGGAAGCGATCGCGAACGTCACCGCGGTCGGTGCTCGCGCGGCTGGACTTACCGACTGCCTGAACTTCGGAGACCCCACCGTTCCCGAGCAGATGGGTGCCTTCGTTGCGGCCGTCGACGGGCTTTCGCGCGCCGCTCGCGCATTGGCCGTACCGTTCGTTTCCGGCAACGTCTCGCTCTACAACCGCTCATCCAAGGGAAACCAAGTCGCGCCGTCACCGATCGTCGCGTGTATCGGCACGATCGAGGACGTGTCGCGCATGTGCACGTCGGCTCTCAAGCGCGCGGGCTCGGCACTGCTGTTGGTAGGCACGCCGCGCTTCGCCCTCGGTGGCTCAGTCATCGCCGAAGTGCTCGGGGCGCGCTGCACCGGTCTACCCGCGATCGACTACGAGAGCTTCATCGCGTATGCGGGTTTCGTTCACGATGCTTTGGAACGAGGGATCGCACTTGCGGCCCGCGATGTCAGTGACGGCGGCGCAGCGGCGGCTATCGCCGAGATGGCGTTCGGTGCGCTCGATGAGCACGCGCTCGGCGTTTGGCTGGATGCGGACCGCTTTCCGTGCGCTGAAGTCATACCGGAGTACGGGCTCTTCGCGGAAGCGCCGATGTTCGTGCTCGAAGTCACGGACGTCGACGCGGCCATGTCCCTCGCGAGGCGATACGGCTTGGACGATGACGGCGATTGGCACGCAATTTGGCGCATCGGAACCGTTACAGCGAATGCGGTCTTTGAATTCGGTCCGAATGCTACCGGAAGCGCGCAGAACGAAAAGATCGAACTCACTGAGTTGCGCGAGGCCTGGGAAGCGCCGCTGCGTGATTTCTATGGGAGCGTCGCGTGAGAGCACGCGTTGCGGTCGTCGTGTTTCCCGGAACGAACAGCGAGGACGAAACGCTGCGCGCGGTGCGCGCGGTCGGGCTCGACGGTGAGCTCGTGCACTGGTCGCAGCCGGAGCAATTGTCGCGGTTCGACGCGTTCGTTCTGCCGGGCGGATTCGCGTACGAAGATCGCATTCGCGCCGGTGCCGTCGCCGCGCACGATGCGGTGATGGACCCGGTGATCGACGCGGCGCAAGCCGGAAAGTACGTGCTCGGCATCTGCAACGGCGCGCAGATTCTTGCCGAAGCGGGGCTCGTTCCCGGCACCGGTCCGCTGCGCCGGCCGACCGCCGCCTTCGCGCCGAACGCGAGCGGACGGTTTCAGTCGGTGCACGTGCACGTGAAGCTGGCGGTTTCGCCGGAACGCGTGCCGATTCTAGCGGGAATCGAAGCGAATGCCGTGATTCCCGCGTGGGCATCGCACGGCGACGGCCGGCTTGCCGCACCCGCGGACGAGCTTGCGCGCATCGAGCGCGACGGACATCTCGCGTTCGTCTACTGCGATCGGGACGGCAACGATGTGCCCGCGCCGAACGGCGCCGCGCTCGACGCGGCCGCGCTGGTGAACCGCGCGGGCAACGTGCTGGCGATCATGCCGCATCCCGAGCGCGACGGGTGGACGTACCAGCACGTCGGCGCGGCGCGCGACGCCGCGCGCGGCGACACGCGCGCGATGCTCGCGCCGTCGGGCGGCATTCGCCTGTTCCGACATTTCGCACAAGCCGTTCGCGACGGCGTGCTCGCGTGAGCGCGACGCGCACGTTCGCGATCACGCTGACGATTCCGGACAACGAGGCTTTCACCGCCTACGAAACGCTCGGACGTCTGGGTATCGACGCCGCGCGCGTCGTCCGCTCAGACATCTGGTTGTTCGACCTGGACGACGCGACCGCGGCGCGCGACGGCGGCGCCGCCGGCGATCTCGCCGCGACGGTCGCCGCCATCGAGACGATCCACAACCCGAACAAGCATCGCTTGGCCGAACGGGAGTCCGACCGGCCTGCGCCGGGCGAGGTGTGGATCGCTTCGCGCGACGAAAGCCCACGTACGGTCGTCGCGGGCCGCGCGATTCCGGGCGTCCGCGCGATCCGCCGCCGCACCGCGTGGCGTTTACTCGACGACTCGGGACGCGACGTCGCGCCCGCCGACCTCGACCGAGCAGTCGAGACGTTCCTCTGCAATCCGGCGTTTCAGGTAGCAATAAAATGACGATGATGGTCGAATCTTTGGGGCAAGCGAGTGCGCGGCACTCGGAGACGGGCGGGATGTACACCATCGCCACGCTCGGGTCGCACTCCGCGCTGCAGATCCTCAAAGGCGCGCACGACGAGGGCTTCAAGACGCTCGCGATCGCGAACCGCGCCACGGAGCGCTTGTACCGGTCGTTCGCGTTCGTGGACGAGGTCATCACGATCGAGAAGTACAGCGACTTCATGTCGCTCGTGCCCGAGCTCGAGACGCGCAAGATCATCATCGTGCCGCACGGCTCGTTCGTTGCGTACCTGTCGCTCGAAGAGCACAAGAAGATGCGCATCCCGTACTTCGGGAACAAGGCGGTGCTCGACTGGGAAGCGAGCCGCGAGCTGCAGCGCGACTGGCTGCTGCGTGCCGGGCTGAAGCTGCCGCGCCAGTTCAAGACGGGCGCGGAGATCGACCGCCCGGTGATCGTGAAGCTGTACGGCGCGCAGGGCGGCAAGGGCTACATGTTCCTGCGCGACGCGATGGACTTCGAAGAGCGCGCGTCGCTGCTCGCGCGGCAGAACTACATCCTGCAAGAGTACATCATCGGCGTCCCGCTCTACATCCACTACTTCTACTCGTCGCTCACCGGCAAGCTCGAGATCATGTCGATGGACCGCCGCTACGAGACGAACGTCGACTCGCTCGGCCGCATCCCGTCGCAAGCGCAGGCCGGCATGGACCTCGACCCCTCGTACGTGGTGGTGGGCAACCAGCCGATCAGCCTGCGCGAGTCGATGCTCGCCGAGGCGTACCGCATGGGCGAGGACGTGGTGCGCGTCAGCCAGGAGATCTGCGGACCGAAAGGCCTCTTCGGCGCGTTCTGTATCGAGACGATCATCACGCCGGACACCGCCTTTTACATCATGGAGATTTCCGCGCGGATCGTGGCGGGTACAAATCTCTTCATCGACGGTTCTCCCTACTCGTACCTCAACTACAGCGAGCCCATGTCCACCGGGCGCCGCATCGCACGAGAGATCAAGAATGCGCTTCTGTCCAACTCGCTCGACGCAGTTCTCGACGACAGCACGATCACCGATTCGTAAGCTCGCGGCCGCGCTGCTCGCGGCGTTCGTTCTGATCGTTCCGCTCGCGCCGGCGCGCGCCGCGCTCGACATCGATCCGCTGCAGCTCTACAAGCAGATGAAGTCCGTGTACGACAAGGGCGCCGCGGCGGGCTGGCATCTCGCCGACCAGCTGGACTACTTCTCCGCGGTGCTCGACGCGGGGCGCGGGTACGAGCTGCGCCGCCGCGACGACCCGCAGAACATCGCCATCAAGGGGATCACGGTCGATCTCGCCACCCAGTTGTCGTACGATCCGCTGGTGAGCAACGACGCGGCGGAGTGGTACGTCCGGCTCGCCGCGCAGGCGTGGCAGAACGATCCCGACCGCGGCGCCAACGCGCGCGCGATCATCGCGAAGCTCGACGCGGAGCGCGCGAACACAGCGACGCTCGCGCACGATGCCGATGCCGACGCACAAGAGCTCGCGGATAAATATCCGGGCGACGTGCAGGCGCTGATGGGTCAGGTCGAGGCGGACCTGCGCGCGTACAACCTCACCGGCGACGTCCGCTGGCGCACGCTCGCGCTGCAGCGCGCGTCGCAGAGCGCGTTTCCGATCGGTTCCGTGCCGCAGGATCTCGGTAAGGTGTTCTTCCCGATGGTCGACGCCGCGCGCAACGCCGGCCCCGGCTATTCCGAAGCCGAGCGCGAAGCGGCCAAGGTGATCGCGTCGCACCGCGCGTCCGCACATTCGCTGCCCGTGATCGGGCACGTGGTGTCGCACGACCGGTACCTCGTCATCACCGCGCCGGCCGACGAGTACTTCGGCCGTACGAAGCTCTCACCGATCGGCGTGCGCAACGAGCTGACGCGCATCGGCAAGTATCTCGACGCCGGCTGGGGCGGCCAGATGACGAAGGACACGGTGTACGTTATCGACTCGCTCGACGACTGGCAGCACCAGTACCCGCGCGACTACGAGCTGCCGCGCCTCTACAAACGCGCGTACGACACGCTCTCGCGGGTAGGGACGCCGGAGGCGAAGCAGGCGCAGCAAGAAGTCCGCCGCACGCTCCTGGTCAACTACCCGACGTCCACCGAGGCGAGGGGCTTCATCTCGTCGTAGTGGGTTCGGCGTGGACGCCGAACCCTTCACGGTCCTCGCTTCGCTGCGGTCCGTACCGCGGAAGCCGTAGCGTGTTCGATCTTGCTGGGACGCTCGCGGCCTACGACGCCGGCCGGCTGACGCTGTGCTCGATCGGCAGCCACTCCGCGCTGGAAGTGGCGGCCGGCGCGCGCGCGCAGGGCCTGCGCAACCTGATCGTCACCGAGCGCGGGCGCAACAAGACGTACGACACGTACTACGCGCGGCGCTTCGACGGACCGCCGCGCGGCTGCGTCGACGCGACGCTGGACGTTGCGTCGTTCGCCGATGTGCTGGACGATAGCGTGCAGGAACGGCTGCGCGCCGAGAACGTCGTGTTCGTGCCGAACCGCTCGTTCGAGGTGTACCTCCATCAGCGCTATTCGTATGCGGAGATCGAGGAGCGTATGCGCGTTCCGTTCTTCGGCAACCGCCGGCTGCTGCGCGCCGAGGAGCGCGACGAGCCGGAGAACCAATACGCGCTGATGGACCGCGCGGGCATCCGCTATCCGCGCCGCATCGAATCGCCCGACGACATCGACGGTCTCGTCATGGTGAAGGCGCCGCACGCGAAGGTGTCGTTCGAGCGCGCGTTCTTTCTCGTGCGTGACGAGAGCCAGTACACGCATATGGCCGAGCAGCTGCTCGAATCCGGCACCGTGACGCGCGAAGGCTTGCGCGGCGCGGTGATCGAGGAGTTCGCGCTCGGGCCGACGATCAACCTGAACTTCTTCTGGTCGCCGGTTCTCGGTGAGCTGGAGCTCATGGGCACCGACACGCGGCGCCAGACGAACCGCGACGGGTTCGTGGGACTGCCGTACAAACAGGCGCGCGACCTCGCCGACGAGCCGATCCGCATGGAAGAAGCGGGCCACATCGCCGCGACGCTCACGGAGTCGATGCTCGAGAAAGCGTTCGATCTGGGCGAACGATTCGTCAAAGCCGCGAAAGAGGTCGACGGCATCGGCGTGATCGGCCCGTTCGCGCTGCAGTGCGTGATCGTGAGCGGCCCGCCGAAAGACTTCGTGGTGTACGACGTGAGCCTGCGCATCCCGGGCTCACCGGGAACGCGCTACACGCCCTACACGTCGTACCGCTGGGCCCGCGACGTGTCGATCGGCGAACGCATCGCAATGGAGCTGGTCTGGGCCCGCGACCAGAACCGTCTCACGGACGTCCTGACGTGACCGCCGCGGAGGCCGCACTCCTGGACGACGAGACGTACTGGAGCTTGGTCGGCGCAATACAGCGGAAACATCCGGCATACGATGTGGAAATCTGGAACGGCGAGTATGTGGTGGTGGCACCGCATGACTTCGTTTCCGCCCGTCTCGTGATGAAGATCGGCTCTCGCATCGAGCGCTGGATCGAAGAGACCAAAGCCGGTATGGTGTTCGATTCGAATGCCGGGGTCTTGTTCGCCGACGGTGATCTGATGGCGCCTGACGTCACGTACGTGTCGCGCAAGCGGTTGCCCGTCGTGCCGCGATCGTTTGCGCGCGTCGTTCCGGAGCTCGTGTTCGAGATACGCTCGAGTAAGCAGAGCGAACGCGCCTGCCGTGCCAAGCTGCAGCTGCTGCTGGCTCAAGACATCGACGTCGTCGTGTTCGTGGATCCCGGCAAGCGCGTGTGGGAAATCCACCGCGCGGGCGCCGAACCGGTCATCCTGGGACGCGGCGACCGCTTCGTAGTGCCCGACGTGCTGCCGGGGTTCGGGTTCGTCGTGGACGAACTCTGGCCCGAATGACAACTCCCGTGCAGGCGCGGCCGGCGACCGTCATCATTCTCGACTTCGGGTCGCAGGTCAGCCAGCTCATCGCACGGCGCGCTCGCGAAGCGAACGTCTATTCCGAGCTGCTTCCGTTCGACGTCTCTTGGGACGAGATCGCGAAGCGCGAGCCGTCGGCAATCGTGCTGAGCGGCGGGCCCGAGTCGACGTTCGGTGACGACGCGCTGGACTGCGATCCGCGCGTGTACGAGAGCGGACTGCCGCTGCTCGGCATCTGCTACGGCATGCAGCTTTTGGTGAAGCACTTCGGCGGCGGGCTCGTGCGGCTCGGGCACAGCGAGTTCGGGCCCGCGCAGCTGCTGCTCGACCGTCCCGACTCGCCGCTGTTTCTCGGCGTGCCCGTGGAGTCGCGCGTGTGGATGTCGCACGGCGACTCCGTCGAGAGCGTCCCGCCCGGATTTACCGCGCTCGCGCACACGGAGAGCTCCAGCGTCGCGGCGATGAGCGACGACGGCCGCAAGCTGTACGCGGTGCTGTTCCATCCGGAGGTCGTGCACACCGAAGCGGGCAGCGCGATTCTCGAGAACTTCCTGCACACGATCGCCGGCATCGCGCCGTCATGGCGCATGGACTCGTGGGTGGACGACGCGATCGAGAAGGTGCGTGCGCAAGTCGGTGATGCGAACGTCTTGTGCGCGCTCTCCGGCGGCGTTGACTCGGCCGTCGCGGCGACGCTCGTGTCGCGCGCCATCGGCAAGCAGCTCACGTGCATTTACGTCGACACCGGCCTGATGCGCAAGAACGAGTCGCTCGGCGTGGTCGCCGCGTTTCGCGACGTGCTGCACCTCAACGTCATTCACGTGAATGCCGAGCAGCGTTTCCTCGAACGGCTCGCCGGGCTCGACGACCCGGAGCTGAAGCGCATCGCCATCGGACACGAGTTCATCGCGATCTTCGAGGAAGAGTCGAAGAAGATTCCGGACGTGCGGTTCCTCGTGCAGGGAACGCTCTATCCGGACGTGATCGAGTCGAAGACGCCGGGCTCGAAAGCCGGCCACAAGATCAAGTCGCACCACAACGTCGGCGGGCTTCCGGAGCGCATGGCGCTGGGACTCGTCGAACCGCTGCGCGCGCTGTTCAAGGACGAAGTTCGCGAAGCCGGCCGCGTTCTCGGCCTGCCGAACGCGATCGTGGAACGCCAGCCGTTCCCGGGACCGGGGCTCGCGGTTCGCATCATCGGCGACATCACGCGCGAGCGTCTGGCCACGGTGCGCGAAGCAGACTTCATCGTGACGAGCGAGATCGACGCGGCGATCGCGGAAGGCAAGCTCTCACCACGCCCGTGGCAGTACTTCGCGGTCCTGACGCCGGTAAGAAGCGTGGGCGTGATGGGCGACGGCCGCACCTATGGCAACTTGGTCGGCGTCCGCGCGATCACGAGCGAAGACGGCATGACCGCCGACTGGGCGCGCCTGCCGCACGAACTCCTGGAACGCATCTCCACCCGCATCGTGAACGAAGTCCCCGGCATCAACCGCGTCGCGTACGACATCACGTCAAAACCACCGGCAACGGTGGAGTGGGAATAGCGACCGGCTAGCTCGCTTTTCGGACTGCCGAGATAGACCAGGTTATTGCAGTAGGGCCGTCCTCACGAACGACTTCACCACGCGTGCGCAGGTGTTCCAAATGCGCGAGCGTTTCCGCTACCGCGAACTGCTGGTGTTCCGCCGGTAGCTGATCGAAACGGTCGCCGCGGCGGCGCCATTTCAGCGTTCGTGCGACTTGCGCGCCGGTGAGCGGTCCCGTTTCCAGCGCGCGCAGCACGTCCGCTTCGCGCGCTGCTTCGTGCGCGAGCAGCTCTTCGACGCGGCGCGCGAGGTCCGGGAACGCCTCGCCGTGCGCGGGAAGCGCGCCGCTCGTTTCCAGCGCGCCGACCGCGCGCAGCGACGCGACGTACTCGCCCATCGCGTCGCGGCCCGATTCGTGCCACATGCCCACGTGCGGCGTCACCGGATCGAGCACGTGATCGCCGGTGAACGTGCGGCCCGAGATCGTGTCGACGAAGCACAGATGCCCCGGCGAATGTCCCGGCGTCCACATCGCGCGCAGCCGGCCGATGCGCTCGCCGTCCTCCACCAAACGCGTCGGCTCCACGAAGTCGTAGCGGTCGTAGAACGACTCCTCGTCGTCCGGTTCGGGCTCGACCGGGAGCCCGTTGCGCTCCAGCCACGCGTCGACGATCGAGTCGGTATCCGCGGTGCGCGTCTCGCGCGCGACCAAGAACGCCCAGTCGCGCGCGTGCATTCCGAGTTCCGGAATACCCTTGCGAACCAGCGTCCCCGCGAGCCCGTAGTGATCGAAGTGGAAGTGCGTGACCAGCAGCCGCTTGACGTCGCCGATCGTGAAGCCCGCCAGTTCGAGCCCGTGCTCGAGCGCGGCGAGGACGTCATCCGCGCGCCAGCCGCAGTCGATGAGCGTCAGCCCGTCGTCGTCCTCGAGCAGGTAGCCGTTGATGTAGCGCATCGGGTTGCCGGTCATCGGCAGGCGGATCTGCACGATGCGGTCGCCGATGTGCGTGATCGGCGGGAGATTGCTCGGTATCGACAAGGAGTACGCCGTTAGACCGGCCGAAGCGGAAATCATCCTATGAACCAGCGCCATCTCCCGTTCTGGCCCGAGCGCCGGCCGCACACGTTCCCCGTTCCGGCCACCAGCGTCGCGCACAATCTCGCCGTGTCCGCTGCGCGCTGGCCCGAGCATCCGGCGATCGTGTACTACGACACGCCGATCGCGTACGGGCGGCTGTGGCGCGAGGTCGAGATGCTCGCCGGCTATCTGGAGCACGAGGCCGGTGTCGCGCGCGGCG
>JAXDMB010000493.1:0-5723 GCA_034666325.1 Vulcanimicrobiota bacterium | reverse complement strand
TTTCTGCGCGGTCCGCGCGTGCCGTACGACGGCCACCGCCGCCACGGCACGTTCGACCTCACGAGCTTCGGCCCGCTCGCGCAGTCGTATACCGCCGGCGGACCCGACACTGCGGTGCAGTACGGCTCGCGCACGTCGACGCCGCGCAATGTCGATCCGGCCGACGACGGCCGCGATCTCGGCGACTACGGCGTGGTGCACCGCATCACGTTCACGCTCGCGAACCCCACCGATGCGCCGTCGCTGGTGTATCTGTACGAAAAGCCGCTCGGCGGCCCGGTGCGCAGCAGCTTCATCGTCGACGGCCGGCTCAAAGAGATGGGCTGCGTGCGCCTGCCGCAACCGTACTGGGTCGCGACGTACCAGCTGCCGCCGCATTCGACGGGCATGTCGAACACCGTCACGATGACGGACGGCGGCTCGTTCTACCCGCTGGAGTTCGGCGCGAGCGCGACGCCGCCGCAGCCGTACACGCCGCCGGTCGGCACCGCGGACGGGTGCTCCCCGGTCGCGACGCCGTTCGCGGATCCGACGCCCGCGCCGCTGGGACGGCGGCCGTAGCGCACGCGGCGCGCCGAAAATATTTTCCGGCGGCGTGTCGATTCGGCGGAGCGCCGGTCGTCGTCACGGTAGAAGGAGACACGACGATGCGATTCATGATGATTGTCAAAGCGACCGCGGATTCCGAGGCCGGCATTCTGCCGAGCACCGAGCTGCTCGGGGCGATGGGCGCGTTCAACGAGGAGATGGTGAAGGCTGGGATCATGCTCGCCGGGGAGGGGCTTCACCCGAGCTCCAAGGGCGCGCGAGTCCGGTTCGGCGCCGGAAAGCCGACGGTGATCGACGGGCCGTTCACCGAGACCAAGGAGCTGATCGCGGGCTTCTGGCTCATCCAGGTGAAGTCGAAAGAAGAAGCGGTCGCGTGGGCGTCGCGCTGCCCCGCGCCGTTCGGTGAAGGCAACGACGCGGAGATCGAGATTCGCCAAGTGTTCGAGGCCGAGGACTTCGGCGCGGAATTCACGCCCGAGCAGCGCGAGGCGGAAGAGCGCATGCGCCGCCAGATCGCCGCGCAGCAGTAGCGTTCGGGCGAACCGCGGCATGGCGTCGGATGCGCATCGCGCGATCGACGCGGTGTGGAGGATCGAGTCGGCCAAGCTGATCGCGGGCCTCGCGCGCATGGTGCGCGACGTCGGGCTCGCGGAAGAGCTCGCGCAGGACGCGCTCGTCACCGCGCTCGAGCGGTGGCCGGAGTCGGGCATCCCGGATAACCCGGGCGCCTGGCTCATGGCCACCGCGAAGCGGCGCGCGATCGACACGCTGCGCCGCGGGAAACGGCTCGAGCGCAAGCACGAGCAGCTCGCGCAGGAGGTCGGCACGCGGCACGACGCCGCGGAAGACGAGCTCGTCGCCGCGCTCGACGACGACATCGGCGACGATCTGCTGCGGCTGGTGTTCGTCGCGTGTCATCCGGTGCTCTCGATGGACGCGCGCGTCGCCCTCACGCTGCGCCTGCTCGGCGGTCTCACGACCGGCGAGATCGCGCGCGCGTTCCTCGTGCCCGAGCCGACGATCGCGCAGCGCATCGTGCGCGCGAAACGCACGCTCGCCGAAGCGCGCGTGCCGTTCGAGGTGCCGCGGCGCGATCAGCTCGCCACGCGGCTCGCCGCGGTGCTGGAAGTGATCTATCTCGTGTTCAACGAGGGCTACTCGGCGACCGCGGGCGAGGACTGGATGCGGCCGGCGCTCTGCGAGGACGCGCTGCGGCTAGGGCGCATTCTCGCGGAGCTCGTGCCCGACGAACCGGAGGTGCACGGGCTCGTCGCGCTGCTGGAGATCCAGGCGTCGCGTTCGCGCGCGCGCGTCGGACCGTCGGGCGAGCCGGTGCTGCTGCTCGAGCAAGACCGCGCGCGCTGGGATCATATGCTGATCCGCCGCGGCCTCGCGGCGCTGGAACGCGCGGAGAAGCTGGGCGGTGCGCTCGGCCCGTACGCGCTGCAGGCTGCGATCACGGCATGTCACGCGCGAGCACGCACGCCGGAAGAAACGGATTGGGAGCGCATCGCGGCGCTGTACGACGCGCTCGCGCAACTGACGCCGTCCCCGATCGTGGAGCTGAACCGCGCGGTCGCGTTCGCGATGGCGTTCGGTCCGGCGGCCGGCCTGGAGATCGTCGACACGCTAACGTCCGAACCCGCGCTCGCGAACTATCACCTGCTGCCGAGCGTGCGCGGCGATTTCTTGTTCAAGCTGCGGCGCTTTGACCAAGCGCGCACGGAGTTCCAGCGGGCCGCGTCGCTCACGCGCAACGAGCGGGAGCGAACGCTTCTGCTGGAGCGCGCCGCCGCATGCGTTGCGGCGATGAGCGGCTAGCCGCCGGCCATTGCGCCGACCACCAGCAATGGCTCGGCGCCCGTTGCGACCGCTTCCGGGAGTGCGGCGTCCGGGGATTCGTGCGACAGGTCTTGCTCGCATGCGAAGAAGCGCACGAACGGGCGGCGTTTGTGCGTGACGTGATCGCGGATCGTTCCGCGCAGCGCGGGATAGATCGCTTCGAGCGCGTCGAGGACGGAGCGCTGCGTGGCCGCGCCCTCGACGTCCAGCGTTACCTCGCCGCCCGACCGCGCGAGCGTGCGCAGGTGCGCGGGAAGAACGACGCGGATCAGCACGACGCCGACTCCGTCACGGCAGCGTCTGGACCTCGACGGACAGCACGGCGGGAAGATCGCGCACGATCGGCGCCCAGCTGTCGCCCGCATCGGCGGACGCGTACACCTGGCCGCCGGTCGTGCCGAAATACACGCCGCACGAATCGAGCGCGTCGACCGCCATCGCGTCGCGCAGCACGTTCACGTAGCAGTTGCTCTGCGGCAGACCGTTCGTGAGCGCTTCCCATTCGTTGCCGCCGGTGCGGCTGCGGTACACTTGCAGCTTTCCGTCGATCGGAAAATGCTCGGAGTCGCTCTTGATCGGCACGACGAAGACCGTTTCGGGCTCGTGCGCGTGCACGTCGATCGCGAAGCCGAAGTCGGTCGGCAAGTTGCCGCTGACCTCGCGCCACTGATCGCCGCCGTCGTCCGTGCGCATCACGTCCCAGTGCTTCTGCATGAACAGCGTGTTCGGGCGCGACGGGTGCATCGCGAGGCGGTGCACGCAATGCCCCACCTCGGCGTCCTGATCGGGAAGCTGCTCCGAGTGCAATCCCTTGTTGATCGGCAGCCACGTCGTGCCGCCGTCATCCGAGCGGAACGCGCCCGCGGCGTAGATCGCGACGTAGATGCGCTGCGCGTTGCTCGGGTCGAGCAGGATCGTGTGCAGGCACATGCCGCCCGCGCCCGGCTGCCACGACGGACCCGAGCCGTGCTGGCGCAGCCCCGAGAGCTCGTGCCAATTCCGTCCGCCGTCGGTCGTGCGAAACAGCGCCGCGTCCTCGACGCCCGCGTACACGGTGTCGGGATCGGTGAGCGACGGTTCGAGATGCCACACGCGCGCGAACTCCCACGGGTGCGGCGTGCCGTCGTACCACTGGTGCGTGCCGGGAACGCCGTCGTACGCGAACTGGTTGCCCACCGTCGCCCACGTCTTGCCGCCGTCCTCGGAGCGCTGGATCACTTGGCCGAACCACCCGCTGGTCTGCGACGCGTACAAGCGGTTCGAATCCGCCGGCGAGCCCTTGACGTGATAAATCTCCCAGCCCGCGAAATGCGGGCCGCTGACGTCCCAGCGCTCGCGCTTTCCGTCGGACTCCAAAACGAACGCGCCCTTGCGTGTTCCGACCAGTACTCGAACCCGGCTCATCCGTCGCTCCCTCTGCCTTCAAACCGCGATGCACCGGTGACAATGCGATCTTCGGGCGCCCCGCTCCCCCGCGGCAGTCGTCGCGGCCGGTTGCGTAGTTCTACGGACGCTGCGTCCGCGGCGCGGGCCGTACAGTAGGTTCAACCTACCTGCTGTGAGGCCGTATGATCAACCAGATTCCGCCCGTTGCAATCGATATCGCGTACGTGTTTGGGTGCTTGTTGGCCGTCGACATGCTGTCCGGCGTGCTGCACTGGGCCGAGGACACGTGGACCGCGCCGGGGCGCTCGAAGCTGCTCGACCGCTGGATCGTGCGCGACAACATCGAGCACCACCGCAAGCCCGGGCTGATCCGCGCGGGCGATTACTGGGGAACGAACCGCGTGTGCATCGCGCTGGCGTTCATCGCCCTGTGCGTGCTGATCGCGCTGCACGTGCACGCATGGCAGGCGTATCTGATCGTCGCGCTCGCGTCGCAAGCGAACCAGGTGCACCTGTGGGCGCACAGCGCGAACCCGCCGCGCTGGGTCGCACGGCTGCAGCGCTTCGGGCTCCTGCAATCGACGCCGCACCACGCGCAGCATCACAAGCGCCCGTACGCGAGCCGCTACTGCACCGTGACGAACTACCTGAACCCGGTGCTGGATCGCACTCGGTTCTGGCGCGGCCTCGAGTCGGTGCTGCAGCTCTGCGGGCTCACGGTGCAGCGCGCGACGCCGGCGCGCGACGGCTACTAGCGCCGCGCGCTCGCACCGGGCCGCGCCGGTTCGTGAAGCGCCGGCGCGGGCGCGGGGATGCGGTTGAGCGCGTCGTCGTCGTCCGCCCTGAACTAGCGATATAGTTTGAAGCGGCGCGCCACCGGCGCCTGAATCGGCCGGCCCGGCGCCGAAGGGATCGCCCTATGGATGAACGCGTGCACGGCGGCCGGGCGGCGAGGCGACATGAGTAACGGCGGCCTGTCGCGTGCGGAGTTCAAGCACGTCGTGAGCGAAGCGCTCGACTCGCTTCCGAAGCGGTTCGCGGACATGGTGCAGAACGTCGTGATCACGGTGGAGGAAGAGCCGAACGCCGAGGACCTCGAGTGCATCGACGATGACGACGATCCCGACGAGCAAGCGGAGCTGCTCGGGATCTACCGCGGCGTCGCGCTCACCGAACGGTCGCACGACATGCAGCTGATGCCGGACGAGATCGCGCTCTTCCGCGGCCCCATCAACCGCGTCACGCACACACGGGAAGAGGCGGTCCACGAAGTGCGCGAGACGGTGATCCACGAGCTGGGCCACTATTTCGGCCTGGACGACCACGAGATGCCGCACTGAGCGACCAGGCCGGCTTCGTTCGTGTGCGTGGGGCTCGCGAGCATAATCTCAAGAACGTCGATCTCGACATTCCGCGCGGGGCGCTGGTGGTGTTCACCGGCGTTTCCGGGTCGGGGAAGTCGTCGCTTGCGTTCAGCACGCTGTACGCCGAGGCGCAGCGGCGCTATCTCGAGTCGGTGTCGCCGTACGCGCGGCGGCTGTTTCACCAGATGGCCGTTCCCGAAGTGGACGAGATCGACGGTCTGCCGCCTGCGGTCGCGCTGCAGCAGCAGCGCGGTTCGCCGACCACGCGTTCGTCGGTCGGCAGCGTCACGACGCTTTCGAACCTGCTGCGCATGCTGTACTCGCGCGCGGGAACGTATCCGCCCAAGCAGCCGCATCTCGATGCCGAGGCGTTCTCGCCGAACACGCCCGCCGGGGCGTGCCCGCGCTGTCATGGTCTGGGCCGCATCTACGACGTGACGGAGAACTCCATGGTGCCCGACCCGTCGCTCACGATTCGCGAGCGCGCGATCGCGGCGTGGCCCACCGCGTGGCACGGGCAGAATTTGCGCGACATCGCGGTGACGCTCGGGTACGACGTCGACCGCCCGTGGCGCGAGCTGC
>JAXDMB010000492.1:0-7024 GCA_034666325.1 Vulcanimicrobiota bacterium | reverse complement strand
TCGCGCTGGTGCCGGCCGCGACATTGCTCGCGCTGGGCATATCGCCCACCGCGCTGCTCGTCGGCTCGCAGGTCGCGCTCGCGCTGATCCTTCCCGCGGTCGTCGTGCCGCTCATCACGCTGGTCGTTCGCGGAACCGTGCGGCGCACGCGCGGCGGCCTGCTGCTGCTCGCATCCAGCTCGACGGTCGTCGTCGCGGCGATGATATGCGACGGCGTCCTGATCACTTCACTGCTCCACGCCTGAGGAACACGAATGCTACTTCACAACAAGAAACTGCAATACACGGTGCGCGTCGACGAGCCCAACCCCGCGTTCGCGAAGATGTGCCTCGAGCAGTTCGGCGGCAAGGACGGGGAGCTCGCCGCCGCGATGCGCTACTTCACGCAAGGCTGGGCCGAAAGCGACGTGCCGCGGCGCGACATGCTGCTCGACATCGCCACCGAAGAGCTCTCGCATCTGGAGATGATCGGACAGATCATCATCGGTCTGCTCAAAGGCAGCAAGGGCGCGCTGATCGACGAGGTGGAGGGCGGCTACCTCGGCGACTTCATCGAGGGCAAGCAGGAACAGTACCAGCAGCTCGCCTGGAACTCGTCGCAGGCGATTCTCGGCGGCTCGGGCCCGCGGCTCACCGACTCGATGGGCGTTCCGTGGACGGCCGCGTACGTCGACACGATCGGGCACCCGCTCGCCGATCTGCGCTCCGACATCGCGGCGGAGTCGCGCGCGAAGATCGTCTACGAACGCTTGATCAAATACTGCCCGGACGCGAGCGCGAAGGACGCGCTGACGTTTCTGATGACGCGTGAGGTGGCGCACCAGAAGATGTTCGAAGCCGCGCTCGCGGCGATCGAGAACAATTTCCCGCCCGGCAATATCGCGCCCGACGAGCGCTTCACCCATACGTACTTCGAGGAGTCGCGCGACGGCGAGACGACCAGCGCCGGTTTCGAGCTGGTCAACTCGCAAGGTTTGTGGGAGTTCGAGCTCAGCGACCCGCATGCGGGCGGCGAAGAACCCGATCTGCCCGACCTGAAACCGTCCGTCGCGAGCGCGGACGAGCCGCTGGACGTCGATGAGGCGCTTCGCGCGACGAGCCGCGTCACCGCCGGGCAGATCAGCGGCGACGAACCGGCCGCGCCGCCGTCATCCGGCGCGGGATCGAAGTCCAAGGCGAAATCGCGCAAGAAGCACTGAGCCTCGCGGGCTGAGCCGCGTCAGGCGTTCTTCATGCGCTTGTACGCGGCCCAGCCGCCGTGGTGCGAGATGTCGGCGTAACGGCGGTCGTCGATCAGCTCGCGCGGGTAGATCATCGCGCTGACGCTCGAGCCGTCCTCGAGCTGAACCGGCGCCTCGTAGAGGTTCGGCGGCTCGGTGGCGATGAGGTGCGCGTGCTGTTCGTCGGTGAGCTCGTACACCTCGCCCGCGATGGCGACGCCGCCTTCGGAGACCTCGTAGATCCCCGGGTGCTGATCCTCCACCGAGTGCAGCCGGTAGATCGGTTTCGTCTTGGCTTCGCGCACGAACGTCGCTTCGCCGAGGTTGCCGTGATCGGGCTGCCCCCGCAGCGCCGAGCCGCAAATGAAGAACTGCATTCGAGTCGGATTCCTTTCGGTGCGGTAGCGTCAGACGTGCCACGGAGCGTGCGCGGCGGCGAGCAGCGTTGCCGCGAGCGCTTCGACGCCGAGCTCGAGATCGGCCGGCGCGGTGCGTTCGTCGCCGACGTGGCTGCGCCCGCCGATGCTCGGAACGAAGATCATCGCGGTGGGCGCGACGTGCGCGACGCACATCGCGTCGTGCCCGGCGCCGCTCGCGATCGTGATCGCGCGCGGATCGCGTTCCGCGCAGGCGGCGCGCACGAGCAGGCGCATCCGCGTCTCCATCGGCACGGTCGCGCGCGCCTCGATCGTTTCGACGGACGCGCGGACAGCGCGCTGCGCCGCGATCTCCGCAGCCCGCGCGCGAATCTGCCGCTCGGCCTCGTCGATGCGGCCGTCGTCGACCGAGCGCAGATCGATGCGCAGCACGACGCGCCCCGGCACGATGTTCGTTTGGTTCGGCTCGACCAGGAGGTGGCCGACGGTCGCGACGGTGTCGCCGATGTCGAGCGCCGCGCGCTCCACCGCGAGCACGATCTCGCTCGCCGCGCACAGCGCGTCGGCACGCCCGCGCATCGGCACGGTTCCCGCGTGCCCGGCTGTGCCCTCGACCGCCACGCGAAAGCGGCGCTGGCCCGCGATCGCGCTGACGATCCCCAGGCGCGCGCCGTCGCGCTCCATCACCGGGCCTTGCTCGATGTGCAGCTCCACGTACGCGGCGGGCGGCGGAAAACCGTCGCGCACCGGTACTCCGTCGAGCAGCCCGTTCGCCCCGCGCAGCGCCGACGCGAACGTCTCGCCGTCATCGCCGACGAGCGCCTCGACGTCCGCATACGCCGTCAAACCGGAATATACGGAACTGCCCAAACACCCGAGCGGAAAACGGCTGCCCTCTTCACCAGCCCACGCCACGACTTCGAGCGAACGCGGCGGCACTTCACCGGACGCCGCGATACCGCGCAACGCTTCCAACCCGCCGACAACGCCGTACGCGCCGTCATACGCACCGCCGTTGCGCACGGTGTCGAGATGCGACCCGCACTGCACGGGCGCGTCGCCGCCCGCGTGCGCCGCGCCGCCCGCATCGGCTGCGCCGGACGCGCCGCCGAGCCGCGCGAAGACGTTGCCTGCGCGGTCCTGTTCGACGCGCAGACCATCCGCGCGCGCCCACGCCGCGAACAGCTCGCGCGCGGCGCGTTCCGGCGCGGTGAACAGCGCGCGATCGATGCCGTCGCCGGTCGCGCCGAGCTGCGCAAGCTCCGCGAGGCGCTCGTGCAGCGTCACGCTTCGTCGGCGATCGTCGCCGCCGCCGGAGTGTGTGCCGCTGCCGCCCTTTGCGCGGCCGGTGCGTTCTGCGCGGCCGCGGCGATGTCCAGCCGCGCGAGATATGAGGCGCGCGTGCGCTCGTCCACGAACGCCGCTTCGAAGCTGTTGCGCGCGAGCGTCACCAGGGCGCTCGGCGGCAGGTGGAGCGCGTCCGCGACCGCGGCGAAATTGTCACCCACGTAGCCGCCGAAATAGGCGGGATCGTCGGAGTTAACGGTCGCGACGAGCCGTTCGCCGAGCATGCGCGACAGCGGATGATCGCGCAGCGAGTCCACCACGCGCAGCTTGACGTTCGAGAGCGGGCACACCGTCAGCGGGATGCGCTCGTCGCGCAGCCGCGCGACCAGACGCGGGTCCTCCAAGCTGCGCACGCCGTGGTCGACGCGCGACACGCGCAGCAGATCGAGCGCCTCCCACACGTACGCCGGCGGGCCTTCCTCGCCGGCGTGCGCGACGGTCTTCCAGCCTTCCGCCAGCGCGCGCTCGAACACGCGCTGGAACTTCGACGGCGGATGCCCCACCTCGGCGGAGTCGAGGCCGACGGCGACGATGCGTTCGCCGTACGGCAGCGCCTGCTCGAGCGTCGCCATGGCCGACTCGGCGCTCCGGTCGCGCAAGAAGCACATGATGAGTTTCGACGTGATGCCGTAGCGCTGCTCGCTCTCGCGCACCGCCGACCACAAGCCGTCGATGACGGTCTCGAACGCGAGGCCGCGCGCCGTGTGCGCTTGCGGATCGAAGAAGATCTCCGCGTGGATCACGCCCTGCTCGCGCGCTCGCGCGAAATACGCGTGCGCGAGCTCGGCGAAGTCCTGCTCGGTTCGCAGCACGTTCATCGCCGCGTAATACAGGTCGAGAAACGACTGCAGATCGGTGAACTCGTACGCGCGGCGCAGCGTCTCGACGGACGCGTACGGCAGCGTGACGTGATTGCGCTCCGCGAGCGCGAAGATCAGCTCCGGCTCGAACGTGCCCTCGATGTGCAGGTGCAGCTCGGCCTTGGGAAGCGCGAACGCGCTCGCGCGCATCACGCTTCCGCCGGATGGGTGGCGATCCAGTGCCGCGCGATGTCGATCCGGCGGCAGACCCACACGTCCTCGTGCGATTTCAGATAGTCGAGGAACCGCTCGAGCGCCGCGGCGCGGCCGGGACGCCCGGCCAAGCGCGTGTGCAAGCCGACGGACATCATCTTCGGCGCGGTCTTCCCTTCGCGGTACAGCACGTCGAACGCATCTTTGAGATAGTTGAAGAACCCTTCGCCCGACGTGAATCCGGGCGGCACGGAGAACTTCATGTCGTTGTTGTCGAGCGTGTACGGAATCACGAGATGCGGCTTGCCGCTGACGCGCGTCCAGTACGGCAGATCGTCGTTGTACGCATCCGAGTCGTATAGGAACCCGCCCTCCTCCACCACCAGGCGGCGCGTGTTCAGCGACGGCGCGTAGCGGCAGTACCAGCCGTACGGGCGGGTGCCGGTGGTGCGCTCGATCGACGCCACCGCGCGCCGCATCTGCGCGCGCTCTTCTTCTTCGTCCATGTCCTGGAAGCCGATCCAGCGCCAGCCGTGCGAGCACACCTCGTATCCGGCCGCGCGAATCGCCGCCGCAGCAGCGGGATTGCGCTCCAGCGCGAGCGCGGCGCCGAACACGGTGATCGGAATGTCGCGCTCGCCGAACATGCGCATCAGGCGCCAAAAACCCGCGCGGCTGCCGTACTCGTACACCGACTCGACGATCAGATCGCGCTTGCCGGGGCCGAGCGTCGCGCCCGGCACTTCGGTGAGATACATCTCCGACGCCGCGTCGCCCTCACCGATCGCGTACTCCGAGCCTTCCTCGTAGTTCATCACGATCTGCACCGCGAGGCGCGCGCCGCCGGGCCACTTCGGATCGGGCGGCGTCGCGCCGTACCCGGCAAAATCGCGCGGATGCTGGTCCATTGCGGAAACAATGACGGCTCGCCGCGCCGCGTTTCCTCCTGCGGCTTGCAACAGACGCGGCGCTTCCCGGTTCCGTGCCCGGTGTGGCCGCCCCCTCGCCTCAGGTCTGCGCGGGCTTCTTCGCGATCGACCGCGCCGGGTTGCCGACTTGTTTGTCACCGGCCGGAACGTCGCGAATGACGACGGCGCTCGCGCCGGTCATCGCCCCGTCGCCGATCGACAGCGGCGCCACGAGCGAGTTGTTCGTGCCGATGAAGACGTCCGAGCCGATCTGCGTGCGGTTCTTCCGCTTGCCGTCGTAGTTGCACGTGATCGCGCCGGCGCCGTAGTTCGTGCGCTCGCCGACCGTCGCGTCGCCGATGTACGCGAGGTGGTTCGCCTTCACGTCATCGGCGAGATCGGACTTCTTGATCTCCACGAAGTTCCCGATGCGGACGTTCGCGCCCAAGCTCGCGCCGCCGCGCAGATGCGCGTACGGCCCGATGCGCGTGCCGGCGCCGACCGCCGAGTCGAGGACCACGCTCTCGGTGATGCGCACGTCATCGCCGATGCGCGCGTTCGCGATGCGGCAGTTCGGCCCGATCGTGCAGCCGGCGCCGATCGCCGTCGCGCCGGAGAGCTGCGTGCCGTGCTCGATTACCGTGTCGCGCCCGATGAGGACGCCCGGCTCCAGATACGTCGTGGCGGGATCTTGGATCGTCACGCCGGCGCGCATGTGCTCCTCGCACAGCCGGCGGTTGAGGATCGCGCCCGCGCTCGCGAGCTCCACGCGGTCGTTCACGCCGAGCACGCTGCGGTAGTCGGCGACGGGAACCGGCACGACGCGGCGGCCGGCGGCGATCAGAAGCTCCACCGCATCGGTGAGATAGTACTCACGCTGCGCGTTGTCGTTGCCGATCCGCGGCACGATCGCGCGCAGCGCGGCTTCACCGAACGCGTAGATGCCGGCGTTCATCTCGTCGATTGCAAGCTGCGCGGGCGTGCAGTCCTTCGCTTCGACGATGCGCTCCACCGAGCCCGCGTCCAGCGCGGGCTCCGTCGAGCTCTCGTCCGCTGTCGCCGTCGCTGAGCGGAAGCTCGGCAAAATGCTCGCGCGGACGATCCGCCCGAAGCTCGACGGAAGCGGCATGCGTGCCGTCACGAGCGCGAGCGCGGTTGCAGCATCAAAATCCAACGCGGCCTGAACGTCCGCGAAGATCGTCCGGTCGACGAGCGGCATGTCGCCGTACGCCACGATGACAGAGCCGTCGCGCGGTTCGAGTGCTTCCAGCGCGATCTTCACCGCGTGACCGGTGCCGAGCTGTTCGTCCTGGATCACCGTGCGCACGCCCAGCGGCGCGAGCAGCGGATCGAGCTCGGGATTCGTCACGACGATGACGTCGTCGACGCCGGCTGCGTTCAGCGCTTCGAGCACCCACCACAGCATCGGCCGCCCGCACAGCTCGTGCAGCACTTTCGGACGCGCCGACTTCATGCGCGTCCCCTTGCCGGCCGCGAGCACGACGGCGCGCGCGTTCATGCCGCGGCTCCGTTCGCGCCCGGCTGCTGCGGCGCGTCGCCCGGCTCGGACTGCGGCTGCGGCGCCGCAAGCGCTTGCCACGCCTTTTGCTCCTTGCCGCTCACGCCGCCGAGCGCGTCGAGCGCGACGCGAAACCGCTCCCGCGCGATGTCGCGGCCGAGCAGTTCCATCGAGTCGAACAGCGGCAGCGATGTCGGGCTTCCCGTCATCGCGACGTAGTACACGCGCGCGAGATCGCGGAACTTCGTGCCGAGCGTTTCGCCGACGCCCTTGAGCACGCGCTCCACGGTCTCTTTGTCGAACGCGCGCTCCGCGTCGAGCCGCCACATCGCGAGCGCGAGCGCCTTGCGCAGCTCTTCGTCCGACAGCTTCGTTCCGGCGAACGACTCCTTCGTCACCGCGACGCGGCCCGCGAACAAGAACCCGGCGATCGGCGCGAGATCGCTGAGCCGCTCGACACGCGATTTCGCCAGCTCCGCGATCCGCTCGAGACGAGTGCGATCGAAGCCCCACGCCGCAGTGCGCGCGAGCAGCTCGTCCGCCGACAGCGTGCGCAGATACTGGCCGTTGAGCCAGTCGAGCTTCGCAATGTCGAACACCGGGCCGCCGAGCGAGATCTTCGCGAGGTCCAAGCGCTCGA
>JAXDMB010000491.1:0-4969 GCA_034666325.1 Vulcanimicrobiota bacterium | reverse complement strand
GCGCATCCGCACGTGCAGCGCGACGGAGGCTTTGTACTCCCCGGGCTGCTCGGGCGACGCCGCGAGCGCGGTGAGAACGCTCGAAACGGACGGCGCGTCGTCGGCGGCGGCCGCAAGCGGAGCGAGGGCGAGGAGCAATGCCGCAAATGCGGCTGCCGCCTTCATCGCTCGATGCTACCCATCGTTTTTGGCATCGGCCTGGGACGGCGCGCGTTCGTGACCGGCCCGCGAGCGCGAAACGTGCGCGTACGCGGCGAGCACGCGCGCGTTGACCGCGACGGGATCGAATGCCGCGCCCGCCGCCGGCCGCTGCGCTTGCGCGCCGGCCCATGCTGCTTCGATGCCGCGCCACGCCGACTCGACGCCCGCGACGAGCCCGCCGGCGCCGTCGGGCACCAGCCAGCCCGTCTCGAACGGCCGGAGCGTGTCGGCGAGGCCGTCCTGATTCGTCGCGACGACCGGGACGCCGTCGACGAGAGCCTGCGGCAGTGCGTACGGCAGCCCGTCACGGCCCTGCGGCACCACGGCCAAGTCGATGCGGCTGAAAAACTCCGCCGGGGGCAGATGGTCGAGATACCGCACCCGTTCGTTGACGGCGTGGCCGCGCGCGAACGCCTGCACCGCGTTGTGCGGCACCCCGTGCCAAGCGAACCACAGCTGCGCGTGCGGCAGCGTCTTCGCGAGCATCGCGACGGCCTCGACCGCGCTCTCCCACGCGGTGTCCGCGTCGGTTCGCGAGAGGTATCCGAGAACAGGGCCTTCGCGCTCGGGCGGTCGCACGTGGTCGCGCGGGAGCTCCGGCGTGACGGCGGGCGGGACCACCTCGACGCGTTCCGGCGCGACGCCGAACCGTTCGACGAGATCCGTAGCGATCGTCCGATACGCGCACGTCGCGTAGCCGGCGCGGTGCAGCAGCTCTGGAAGACGCTTCTCGACGAACTGCTTGGGAATCTCCCCCTCGCGGATCGGGTCGAGCAGCGTGACCACCGTCTGCGCGGCGTGTGCCGGCGTGAGCGCGCCGAGCGCGACGGCAGCCGCCGTCCAGCCGACGGCGTGGATCGCGTCGGGCGCATGGTGGTCCACCGCGCGCTGCAGCGCGCCGACCGAGCGCAGCACGTTGAACAAGCCGGCGGGATTCCACGACTCGACCGGGACGCCGAGCGGGCGCAGCACATTTCCCTCCGCGTCCGGTGCAAGAACGCGCACGTCGTTGGCGAGCGACGCGTTTTCGACGAACGCGGCGAGCGTGCGGCGGTGCGCGTCGCCGCCCGAGGAGGCGAGGACGAGAAGCTTCACCGGCTCCGGCGCGTGGCGGAGGTCATCAGGAGCTCAGCGGCATGATCCAGCGCGACGCCCATCTCGTCGCCGGACAGCATGCGCGCGATCTCGATTCGGCGCGCTTCACCGGCGAGCGGTGCCGCGTCGATCGTCGTCACGCCGCCGCGGACGTGCTTGCGCAGCGCGACGTGCGTGTCGCCGCACGACGCGATCTGCGCGAGGTGCGTCACGCACACCACTTGCGCGCGTTCCGCGAGACGCGCGAGCCGCGAGCCGACCGCGCCGGCGGTCGCGCCGCCGATTCCCGCGTCGATCTCGTCGAACACGAGCGCGGTTCGCTCGCGCCGGTCCGCGACGACGACCACGAGCGCGAGCAGCACGCGCGACAGCTCACCGCCGGATGCGACGCGCGCGAGCGCGCGTTCCGGCTCGCCCGGATTCGCCGCGAAGCGCAGCTCGGCGCGCTCGCCGCCGCCGGGTCCGATCGCATCGAGCGGTTCCAACGCGACGCGCAGCGCGGCCGCAGGCATCGCGAGCGCCGCGAGCTCGGCGCGCACCGCATCTTCGATCGCCGCCGCCGCGTCGCGGCGCCGCACGCCCAGGGCGGCAGCGCGCTCGTTCAGCGCGACCGCGAGCGCGGCGGCTTCACGCTCGAGTGCGGCGATGCGCTCGTCGCGGTCGTCGACGTCCGCGATCTCCGCCGCGAACGTGTCGCGCTGCGCGAGCACCGCGGCCAGCGAGCCGCCGTATTTCTTTTTCAGCGTGTCCAGCGCGTCGAGCCGCGCGCCGATTGTGTCGAGCTCGGCGGGATCCAGCTCGACCGCGTCGCGCTCGCGCGCGATGCGCGCGGCGAGCTCGTTCGCATCGGACTGCAGCGCCGCGGCGGCGCTCGCGAGCTCGGCGAAGCGCTCGCTGTAGCGCGCGAGCCCGAGCAGCGCGGTTTCCGCCGCGCCGAGCGCGTCCACGGCGGCGCCGTCTTCTTCCAAAGCGGCGGTCGCGGTCGCGAGCGACGCCAGCACGCGTTCGGCGTTGGCGAGCAGATCGCGCCGCTCGCGCAGGCGCTCGTCCTCTCGATCGTCCGCGACCGCGGCGGCGTCGATCTCACCGAGCGCGAAGCGCGCGAACTCCGCGCGCGCGAGCTTGCGGCCGTCGTCGTCGCGCAACGCCGCGACGCGTTCGCGCGCGGCGCGCACGCCGTCGTGCAGGCTGCGCACCTCGTCGCGCAGCGCGAGCGTCTCGGCGCCGCCGAACCGGTCGACGAGATCGAGCGCATACGCCGGCGCGAGCAGCCGCTGCGCCTCGTGCTGCGACACGACGTCGACCAGCGTTCCGGCGAGCTCGCGCAGCTGGCTCGCGCTCGCGGGAACGCCGTTGATCCGCGCCTGCGAACGGCCCGACGCGAGCACCTCGCGCTGCACGATCAGATCGTCATCCTCGGCGAGCGCGAAGCCCGCGTCCGCAAGGCGCGCGCGGAGCGCCGCATCCGGCGCGACTTCCAGCGCCACGCGCGCGCGCTCCGCACCTGTGCGCACCGTATCGCTGTCCGCACGGTCGCCGAGCGCGAGCGCCAGCCCGCCGAGCAGCATCGTCTTGCCGGACCCGGTCTCGCCAGTGACGACCGTGAGCCCAGATCCGAAGTCGAGCTCCGCGCGCGCGATCAGCCCGACGTTCTCGATCGTCAGCCGCAGCAGCGCGCTCATCGAGATTTGATCGGGACGCCCCATTGCAACTTGTCTTCCAGACGAGCGAAGAACGCGCCGGGGCGGACGCGCGCGAAGCGCACCGGTTCCGCGGCGCGGTGGATCGTCACGCGGTCGCCCGCGCGCAGGTCGGCGGCGACGATGCCGTCGGTCTCCAGGTTCGCGCTCACCAGCTCGCCGTCGCACGTGATCTCGATCGTCGCGTCGCTCGGCACGATCAGCGGTCGCGCGAACAGCGTGTGCGGCATCAAGCCCGCGACGCCGAGCGCGTCAACGGCGGGATGCACGATCGGCCCGCCCGCGCTCAAGAAATAGCCGGTCGAGCCGGTCGGGGTCGACACGATCACGCCGTCCGACGGCAAGTGCGCGATCGTCTCCCCGTCGAGCGCGAGCCCGAAGGGCGCGAGCCGCGCCGACGTCACGCGGCGCACGGTCACTTCGTTCAGCGCGAAATGAATTTCGTCGACGTCGTTCACCTGCGCGTGCAGCGCGAGGCGGTCGTCGTACTCCGCGGCGTCCTCGAACACGCGCGCCAGCGCGGCGAAGCCGTCGTCGTCCGCTTCCACCTCGGTGAGAAAACCGAGCCGGCCGGTGTTCACGCCGAGGATCGGAATCCCGAGCGGATGCGCGAGCCGCGCCGCGCGCAGGAGCGTCCCGTCGCCGCCGACCGACACCATGAGCTCCGCCTCGTCGAGGCTGCACTCGGTCGGAAAGCCGGCGGCTTCCTCACCGCCGTCACACACGCCGAGCCGCACGCCGTGGTCCACTGCAATCGCGACGACGCGCTGCGCGGTTTCCTTCGCGAGCGGCCGCGAGAAGTTGACGTACAACGCAACGGCTTTCACGGCGCATGCACCTCCGCGACCAGCGCGTCCAAGCGCGCGTCGTCCACTTCGTCGCCGTCGCGGCGCAGCTCGTAGAAGAATTCCGCGTTGCCCGCCGGCCCGCGCAGCGGTGAGGCTGCCGCGCGCACGGCGCGCACGCCGCTCGCGCGCACCGCATCGCGCACCTCGCGCAAAATTGCCGCGTGCACCGCGGGATCGCGCACCACGCCGCCGCCGCCGATGCGCTCGCGCCCGGCCTCGAACTGCGGCTTCACCAGCGCGACGATCGCGCCGTGCGCGCGGAGGTACGCGACCGCGCGCGCGACGATCGTGCGCAGCGAGATGAACGACGCGTCGACGACGATCAGATCGAACCCGTCCGGGAACGCGTCGTCGCGCAACGTGCGAAAGTTCGTTCGCTCGATCACGGTAACACGCGGGTCGCCGCGCAATTTCCACGCGAGCTGGCCGTAGCCGACGTCCAGCGCGGTCACCCGGCGTGCGCCGTGCTGCAGCAGCGCGTCGGTGAAACCGCCGGTCGACGCGCCGACGTCCAGCGCGTCCAGCCCGGTGACGTCCATGCCGAACGCGTGCAGCGCGCCCGCGAGCTTGTCGCCGCCGCGGCTGACGTAGCGCGGGCTCGCCTCGATCACCACGCGCGCACCGTCGCGCACGTTCGCGCCCGGCTTGGTGGACGGCGCGTCGTCCACGCGCACCTTCCCGGCGAGAATGAGGGCGCGCGCCTGCGACCGCGTGGAGTGCATCAGATCGGCGACCATCGCATCGAGGCGCCGTTGCTCGCGCCGTGCGAGCGCGCGCGCCGCGCCTTCAGAACGGGATCTCGTCGTCATCCAACGCGTCCTCGGCGGGACGCGAAGGTGCGGACGGCGCGTTCACCGCGTCGATCGCCTGCTGCGCGTTCTTCAGCAGCCCCTCACAGCGTTGCACGAGCTCTTTGCCTTCGGCATAGAGCAGCACCGCGCGCTCGAGATCGGGCTCTTCGGTCTCGAGCGATTTCACGATCTGCTCCAAGCGCTGGAGCGAGTTCTCAAAAGAGGCTGATCTGTCGTCCGCCATGCGTCCCTTCGCGTTCGACGCGCGCCGTGAGGCTTCCGCGAGCCAGCCGCGCCCGAATCACGGATCCGGGCGGAACCAGCCCCGCATCCG
>JAXDMB010000490.1:0-20620 GCA_034666325.1 Vulcanimicrobiota bacterium | reverse complement strand
AGCGGAGCGCAGGATGCGCGAGAGCTTCGGAGCGCCGAGTGACCGGAGCGCACGATGCGCGCAGGGAACGTCCCCGGCCGCAGTAGTGTAGCGCCCTCGCCTTCCGCCACAACCGCTCAGTAGATCGGCGACCCCGGCGCACCAGGCGCAACACTGCCGTCATCCGGCGCGAACGTCAGCCGTAGCGGATATGACGACCCACCTTCGGGCATCGTCACGATCTTGATGCGGCGGAACGTGCCCGCGTTGATGCGCTCCTGCCAGATCTTGAAGCGCGAGAACGCCGCGAGCGCATGCGCTTGGACCAGCGTTCCGTCGATCAGGAACGTTCCCGTTGCGCGGCCGCCGCGCGGGTTTGCGTACAGTGCGATCGAACGTGGGCCGCGCGTCAGGTTGACGACGACAACGTTCATCGATTGTTCCACGCCGTAGTCGCCGCTCAGCGCTTCGCCTTGGCGCATGTTCGGCAACGGTAATTGCCCGATCGCGATGTCGAGATCGGCGCCGTCGACGTCGTAGGTGCGGTCGAAGAAGAACGTCGGCACCGGATAGACGCCGCGTGCGTGCGGTGCTCCGCCGGCGAGCAGTTGCGTCGTGTCGACGGATTGGTCGAGCGGCGCTTGCGCGTCTTGCGCGACGAGCGCGAGATCGAGCGGGTCGCCGCTCACCAGGCGCAGCTGCAGGATCGCGCTCACGACGTTTTGCGGCGGAAGGGGATGGTCGACCAGGTTCATCGTCGCGCCGGGTGCGATCGTGCGAACTTGGCCTTCGTTGCGGGCTTCGCGCACGAGGAAACGTTTGGTGGAGAGATGCCCCACTTCCATCTCGTTCGCGCCCGGGCCGGCGGTGCCGTCGATCATTTGCACCGTTGCCGGTGCGTTCGACGCGTTGTGCGCTTTGAGCAGGATGCGGCGCGCGGGCTCGGTGCCCGGGTTGTAGTGATAGTACAGAAAGCGCTGGCCTTGCGTTCGGTCGAGGCGCGCGGTGAACAGCACGCCGTTCGCCGTGAGGCGTTCGGGATAGTCGCTCACCAGCAGGCGCGCGGGCTGGATCGGCGGGAGCGCGGTGTTCTCCACGATCACGTGCGTGGTGCCGTTGACGGGAAGGTAGCCGTTGCCGGCGATGTGCACCGAGACGTCCACTTCGATGCGGTTGTCGGTCTTGAGGTCGCCGTGGATCGGCACCGTGTCCGGCTGGATGTCGAGCGAAACGCCCGGACGCAGCGTCGCGGCGCGTTCCACCGAGTCGGCGACCGTGTCGCGCAAGTATTCCGCGGACGACGGGTTGCCCGTGACGCGGACGGTGATCTGTTCCGCGATCGTGCCGGCGGCGTAGGCGACCCGCACCTGGACGTCGCGGCTGACCGCGCGGGAGTCGGTCACGGTGACCGTCGTCGTGCCGACTTTGATGCCGCTCACGTAGATCACGCGCTGGGCTTGGTCGACCACGACCGTTGCGACGGTCGGGTCCGCCGCGGTCGCGGTGAGGGCGCCCAGGGCGCTGTTGACGCGGGCGGAGGTCGTCTTGCCCGGTTCCACGTTGAGCTGCGGCGGCTCGACGATGATGGGCGGCTGCGTCGGCGAGGCCAATGGGACGGGCGACGGCGTCTCGCCCGCGGGCGGCGTTGCCGCCGGGGTACCCGGCGACTCCGTAGGGGCCGTTCCGGGCGCAGGCGTCGTGCCGGTACTACCGGGCGTGGGCGTGGCGGGGCTGCCCGGCGCCGGCGTTACGACGCTGCCGGGCGGGTTGACCGGGCCCGGGGGTGGCGGGACCGGCGGATTCACTTGCGCCGCCGCGGCGAGCGCGAGTGCGCAGACGAACGCGAGGCTAGAGAACGGCGCGAGGACGCGTCGCAAGCGGCTCCTTATCGAGGACGGTGACTACGCGATTTTCTGCGCGGCGGGCTCCCGCGAGACGGCCGAGGCCAGAAGCGTCTTGTAGCCGACGTTCGGAAACAGCACGGTGACGAGGTCCTTCTCGGCGCGCTCGACCGTGCCTTGTCCGAACTTCGCGTGGTAGACCACGTCCGCTATCCGATAGCCCGAAGACGTGAGCACGCGGTGGCCTTGGAGGCAGTTGTCGCACGCGCCGCAGGTCTCCGCGTCGTAGTCTTCGCCGAAGTAGTTCAGGATGAAGCGGCGGCGGCAGCCGGTGGTCTCCGCGTACTGCAGCATCATCGCGAGCTTCGACTGGTCGTACTTCTTCTTGGTCTCGTAGTTCGCGAGGTTGAGGACCATCTCGCGCTGCTCGCGCGCGGCCTCGGTGAGCACGTACTTGCCGCGCATCGCGTTCTCGATGAAGCCGCTCTTCTTGAGCAGCGCGATGATGACTTTCAGCTTGGTGAGCGGGAGCTGCGTTATCTTGCGCAGGTCGGTGAGGCTCACGCCGCCTTCCTGGCTGCCGAAGATCTCGAGCGTGCCGAACACTTTCTGCACCTCTTCCACGTCCGGGTATTTTCCGGTGAGGAAGTAGTTCTGCACGCGCGTGTCGCTCATGCGGTAGATCAGCACGCATTTGGACGGGTCTCCGTCGCGGCCCGCGCGGCCCGCTTCCTGCGTGTACGCTTCGACGGAACCCGGCAAGTCGTAGTGCACGACGAAACGAATGTTCGGTTTGTCGATGCCGAGGCCGAACGCGTTCGTCGCGACGACGGCGCGGATCGCTTCCTGCATGAACAGCTCGTGCACCGCCGTGCGGTCGTGCTTTTGCAGTTTCGAGTGGTAGACCGCGGCCGGCAGGCCGAGCTCGTCGTGCAGGTATTTCTGCACTTCGAGCGCGTTCTTGATCGTCGCGGTGTAGACGATACCCGTTTGCTCGAGCTCGCCGCGTTCGAACAGCTCTTTGAGCTGCTTCAGCTTTCCGGCTTCGCTCTCCGCGCGCTTCACCACGTACTGAAGGTTGGGGCGGTCGAAGCCTTTGACGATCGGCTTCACGTGCGGGATGCCGAGCTGGATGAGGATGTCCTCGCGCACGGCCGGCGTCGCGGTCGCCGTCAAGGCGAGCACCGTCGGGTTGCCGAGCTGGCGGATCACTTTGCCCAAGTTCAGGTACGCGGGCCGGAAGTCGTGGCCCCATTGCGAGATGCAGTGCGCCTCGTCCACCACGAACAGCGGGATGTGCAGCTCCTGAAGGATGCTGACGAACGCGTCGTCTTCGAGCTTCTCCGGCGTGACGAACACGATCTTCAGCTGGCCCGACGCGATGCGCGCCATGGCCGCGAGCTCCTGGTCTTCGGAAAGCGTCGAGTTGAGCGCCGCGGTCGCCGTGACGCCACGCTCGGACAGCATGTCGAGCTGGTCTTTCATGAGGGCGATCAGCGGCGAGACGACGATCGTCGTCCCCTCCATGAGCAGCGCGGGGAGCTGGTAGCACAGCGACTTCCCGGCGCCCGTCGCGAGGATCGCGAGCCCGTCCTCGCCGGCCAGCACGCGGTCGATGACCTCTTCCTGGCCCGGGTTGAACTGCTCGTAGCCGAACTTCTCGCGCAAGGCCCCGCGCAGGTCCACTATGGTCTCCATCGTCCCTCTCCGGCGCCCGGCTAGACGACAGGCAACGCCTCGCTTGGAAAGCGGACGCCGCGGCGTTCAAAAGCCGGTGAACTCCGGGTACCCTACCCGGTCCTCCTTAAAACGCCGTGAAGCGGAGAGCGGTTTCTCGCTGCGCGCGCTTCGGCGGCGGCGCGGACGGGACCGGATTACGCCGCCCCGAACCCAAGGGGGTGTCGCTCTACCGAACCTGGCGGCCCCGGACGTTCGCCGACCTGGTCGGGCAGGACGCCGTGGTCAAGACGCTCACGACCGCGCTCGAGACGGGCCGCCTCGCGCACGCGTATCTGTTCTCCGGACCGCGCGGCTCGGGCAAGACGTCCGCGGCGAAGATCCTCGCGCGCTGCATCGAGTGCGTGAACGGGCCGACCGCGACGCCCGACAACACGTGCGAGAACTGCACGGCGATTCTCGAGGGCACGGCGCTCGACGTGCTGGAGATCGACGCCGCATCGAACCGCGGCATCGACGAGATCCGCGCGCTGCGCGACGCGGTGAAATACCCGCCCGCGGTGATGCGCAAGAAAGTCTACATCATCGATGAAGCGCACATGCTCACCAAAGAAGGCGCGAACGCGTTCTTGAAAACGCTCGAGGAGCCGCCGGAGTGGGCCGTGTTCGTGCTGGCGACGACCGCGCCCGAGTCGCTGCCGCCCACGATTCTGTCACGCTGCCAGCGCTACGCGTTCCGGCGCATCGCCATTCCGACGATGATCGCACGGATGCGCGAGATCGCGAACGCGGAAGGCATTCCGATCGACGACGGCGCGCTCGGAGCGATCGCGTACCGTGCCGACGGCGGGCTGCGCGACGCGCTGACGATGCTCGAGCAGGTCGCCGCTTTCGCGAACGGCCCGGTCGACGCGGACGTCGTCGAAGCGGCGTTCGGGCAGACCGGGCGCGCGTTCGCGCGCGCGCTGCGCGACGCGGCGCTCGACGGCGACGCCGCCGGCGCGCTGCGCATCATCGACGAAGCGTCGGACGCGGGCACCGACATGCCGGGGATGATCCGCGGCACCATCGCGGAGTTCCGCCATCTGCTCGTCGCGCGCGTGAACCCCGAGCTGCTGTCGCGCGACTTGGCGGAGGACGACGCGCGGATCGCCCGCGAGCGCGCCGCCGCGACGCCGCAAGCGCGTTTGGTGCGCGCGCTGCGCCTGCTGCTCGATGCGCTCGCCGCCGCGCGCGGCTCGGGCAACGCGCGCCTGGAGATCGAGAGCGCGATCCTGCGCTTCGTCCTGCAGGGCGAAGACCCGTCGCTCGACGCACTGTCCGCGCGCATCGCCGCGCTCGAATCGGGCGACCCAACGGCACCCCGTCCAGGCCCGCCGCCGCAGCGACACGCGCCGCCGCCGCCGCGCGAAGCACCGCCGCCGCCGCGTGAAGCAGCGCAGCGGGATGATGCACCGCCGCCGCGCGAAGCGCCGCCGCCGCGTGAGGCGGCTGCTGCGCGTTCGCCGGTTGCGCCGATGGAGCTTTCGCTGCAGAAGCTGCGCACGTTGTGGCAGAGCATTCGGACGCGTGCCGAAGGCGAGAAGAGCTCGCTGCGCGCGGGACTTTCGCGCGCGACCGTCGCGGCGCTCGACGGCGACGTGCTCACGCTGCGCGTTCCCGATACGATGGCGAGCGAGATGATCAAGCGCGATCTCGCGACAGTGAAGAAGGCCATCGCCGAAGTGACGGGACGCAGCGTCGAGGTGCGCGTGAGCATCGGCGCCGGCGCGCCGCCGCCGGACGCAGGCCGAAGCTCCGATGAAACCGGCATCGCCGGCGACGACGGCGAACACCAGGACGACCTGATGCGCTACGCGCTCGAAAAACTGTCGTGAGAGACGAGGACCGATCGTGAACCCCCAGATGATGAACCAGCTGCGCAAGATGCAGCAAGAGATGGCGAAGGCTCAGGAAGAGATTCAGAGCACGACGGTCGAGGGCGCTGCCGCGGGCGGCGCGGTGAAGATCACGATGACCGGCGACTTCCGCGTCACGAAGATCGCGCTCGACAAGACCGTCGTGGATCCGGACGACGTCGAGACGCTCGAAGACGTGATCGTCGCGGCGTTCAACGACGCGCGCGCGAAAGCCGAGGAGTTCTCCGCCAAGCGCATGGGCTCGGTCACCGGCGGCCTCAAGATCCCGGGAATGTAGTGGCTTCGCGTTCCGTGAAGCGGTCGCGTCCGGCCTGCGGCCGATCCGCGCTGAAGAGGTAACCATTTCAGCACATCTCGCGGGCCCCGTCCAGGCGCTGATCAACGAGTTCAGCAAGCTGCCGACGATCGGCCCGAAAACCGCCGCGCGCCTCGTGTTCCATCTGCTCAACCGCTCGCGCGAGGACGCGTTCTCGCTCGCCGACGCGATCGTCGCGCTCAAGGAGCGCGTGCGTTTGTGCGCGCGCTGCTTCTCGATCACCGAAGAAGAACCGTGCGCGATCTGCGCGGACGAGCAGCGTAACCGCGAGCTGCTCTGCGTCGTCGCCGAGGCGAAGGACGTGTTCGCGATCGAGCGCACGTCGGCGTACGACGGGCGCTATCACGTGCTCGGCGGGCTGATCTCGCCGATGGACGGCATCGGCCCGTCGCAGTTGCGCGTGCGCGAGCTGGTCGACCGCGTCGCGACCGAATCGCCGTCCGAGCTCATCATCGCGACCAATCCCAACGCCGAAGGTGAAGCGACGGCGCTGTATCTGTCGCGCCTGCTCGCGCCGAGCGGCGTGAACGTCACGCGCCTCGCCTACGGGTTGCCGATCGGCGGCGACCTCGACTACGCGGACGAGAACACGCTCGCGCGCGCGATCGAAGGCCGCCGCGCGCTCTAGCGGCGGTCAGTCCGCGGCGATCGTGTCGCCGACCGCGAGCTCGCCCGGCGCGATCACCTCGCAGTAAACGCCCATGACGTTGGCGCGCTGCGTCGCGACGGCTTCGAGCACCAGCGGCAGACTCTCGCCCGTCGCGATGTCGTAGGTCGGGGTCACGCAACGCTTGATCGTGTCGACCACGCGCAGCACGACGCCGCCCGCGCTCAGCGTTGCGCCGACCAGCGCCGGCTCGCGCCGTGTAAAGCCCGGCTCAGCGCGGACGTAGATGTTGGGGCGCCAGCGCCGCGGGTCGAGCTCCTCACCCACCAGCGCTTCGGCGTCGCGGACCCACAGGTCGAACAGCACCGACACCGGGCGGGCGTCGAACCAGCGCGGCTCGCCGCGGTCGAGCGTCACCATCACGTGGGCGTCGGCCGCGTACGATGCGGCCGTCTCCGGATCGGCCGTCAGATGGAGCTTCGCCGACTCCTTGCCGCGGTAGGGCTTGCCGGCGCGCGCGTGCGTCGGCGTCTCCACCACGAGCGCCGCCGTGCGGTCTCCCTGCAAGCCGTCGGCGAGCACTGCGGCGCGCGCGAGCGGCTCGGCGCGCAGGCTTTTGACCGGGTAGCGCCAGAGCGCGGCCACCGTACCGAGGTCCATCGCCCGGGGATTCGCGCCGCGCGCGCGCGAACGCTGCCGCGACGTGCAGAACACGGAACTTCGTCCGCTGGGCGCGGGCGAGATGCTCGATCGCGCGATAACGCTCTACGTGCGCTGGTTCGTCCCGATCGTGATCGTGCTCGCCGTGGTCGCCATTCCGGTGACGGCGCTGCAAGCGATCGTGGCGCCGCATTCCGCGCAGGCGTTCACCGACATGGCGCGCGTCTTTAGCTCCGCCTCCGATCCCGCGGCGTCGCGCGCGGCGGCGCAGGCGCTCTCGCGCGACAACCAGACGGGACCGCTCACGTTCCTCATCATCTTCATCGCCGCCGTCGCGCGGCTGCTGACGTGGTGCGCGCTCGTGTCCGTGGTGGCCGCCGCCTACGCGGGCACGCGCACGACGGTCGCGCAGGCGTACCGGTTCGCGCTCGGGCGCTGGCTGCCGCAGCTGGTCGTGTCGCTCGCGTTTCTCGTGCTCGGCATGGTTGCGGCGGTCCCGATCTTCGTGCTGTACCTGATCGTGTTCATCGGCGCGATCGGGTTGTCGGCGCTGCACCAGACGGTCGCGATGGTGATCCTGCTGATCGTCGGCGGACTGCTTTTCCTCGCGCTGGCGTGCACCGTCGGGCCGCTCGTGTTCATGTCGTACGAGCTGGCGTCGGTCGCGGCGATCGTCGAGACCGCGAACCCGGTGGAAGCGATCGGGATCGGGCTGCGCCGCGCGTTCGCGCCCGGTATGAAGCGCCGCACCGTGGTGGCCGGCCTCGTGCTGATGCTCGTGAGCCAAGCCGGCACGTTGCCGCTGATCGCGGTGGCGGCGGTCGCGTCGGCGGCGACGCACGTCGACGCGCTCTATTTCGCGATCCTGGGCGCCGGCGGCGTGCTGCTCGAGGGCATCGTCTCGACGTTCGTGGTGGTGTACGCCGTGGACGCGCGCATCCGCCGCGAGGGCTACGACATCCTCGCCGCGGACACGCCGGCGCCGGTCCCGGCATGACCCCCGGCCGCACGTCGCCCGCATGAGCGCGCCGTGGGCGCACGGCGATCCGCGCGAGGTCGTGCGCGGCATCCTCGCCGATCCGCGGTTCGCGCGCGCGGCGCACCGCCCGGGTGAGAAGACGTGGCTCGATTACGTGGTCGACGCGCTGCGCGCGCTGGGGCACCAGCTCACCGCGCCGCTGCGCGCGCTCACGGGCAACAACGCGGTCACCGCGTTCATCGGCATCGCGGTGCTCGTCGCGGTGCTGGTCGCGCTGACGATCGTCATCGCGCGTTTTGCGACGCGCGTGTCGTGGCGGCGCGCGCGCCGCGCGCCGGACGGTGCGATGGTGGTCGGCGCCGACGCGGACGCGCGCACGCTTTTCGCGCGCGCGCTGGACGCGGCGGCGGCCGGACGGCATCACGAAGCGGCCGCACTGCTGTGGGCGTCGGCGCTGCGCGCGCTCGACGAGCGCGGGCGCGTGCGCTACGATGCGTCGCGCACGCCGGGCGAGTGGCGGCGCGCGGTGCGCGACCCCGGCTTCGACGCGCTCGCGCGCGACGCGGTCGTCGCGCTGTTCGGCGACCGCGGCGCGGACGCGGCGCTGGTGGCGCGCATGCGCGAAGCGTACGACCGCGTCGTCGCGCCGGCGTGAGACGCGATCTCGTCGTCGCCGCGCTGGCGCTCGTCGCGCTGGTCGCCGTGTCGCTGCTGGGCGACCGCACGCAGAAGCCGCAAGCGCCGACGCGCTCCAGCGGCGACGTGAGCTTCGGCGGCTACCGCGCGTGGTACGAGCTGCTGGACCGCGAGGGCGTGCGCGTCGAGCCGTTCCGGCAACACCACGACGCGCTCGGGGAAAGCGGGATCGACACGCTGGTCGTCGCCTTTCCCGTCGCACCGGTACCGTATCTCTGGGACGCCGCGGAGCGCGATGCGCTGCGCGCGTGGGTGCGTCACGGCGGGCGCATGGTGGATATCGGTTTGACGCCGTCCGCCGACAAGAACGACGGCAAGGGCGAGAGCGTCTATCTTCGCAGCGTGCGCGGCGCGCCCGGCGCGCTGAGCGGTCCGTGGGCGCCGCTCGTCGCGGCGCTGCCCGAGCGCGGCGCAGACCGGCTCGTGGCGATCAAGGGCGCGCATGTCGAGACGCTGCTGCGCGACGCGCGCGGCGCGCTGGTCGTGCGCTACAAATACGGGCGCGGCGAGGTGGTCGGCGTGTCGAACGCGGCGCTGTTCGAGAACCAGGCGATCGCGCGCGGCGACGCCGCACGGCTCGCGGTGCTGGCGGCGCAGCCCGGGCGGCGCGGCGGCGCGGTCGCGTTCGACGAGAGCGTGCGCGGCGACGTCGCCGAGAAACCGTGGTACAGCGCGCTCACCGCGCCCGAATTGCTCGCGCTGGCGCTCGCGGCGCTGGCGGGCCTGCTGTGGCTCGCGTACGGGATCGTGCCGCTAGGCCCGCCGGTGCGGCTGCGCGCGGCGCGCGAACCGACGTCCGAAGAGTTTCTCGACGCGGTCGCGGCGCTGTACGAGCGCGCCCGCGCGCGCGATCACGCTCGCGACGCGCTGCTGCGCGACGCGCGGCGCTCGCTCGAGCGTTCGCCGCGCACGCAAGAGAACGCCGTGCTCGCCCGCCGCGTCGAAGCGGCGCGATACGAAACGCCGTCCGGCGATGCGGAGCTGATCGCCGTCGCGCAGCTGGCGCGAGCCGCCCGCGAGAACGATCGAACGATGATGACGGACCGAGCACACGATAATCGCGGGCGGCGGCGCACGCCGCGTGGCCGCACGGGAGGACGCGCGTAGTGGAGAGCACCGAGACGACGCCCCAGCACCGGCTGCGCGAGGGGCTTGCGCGCGTCGTGGTGGGCGGCGACCGGGTGGGCTTCGCGCTCACCGTCGCGTTGCTCGCGGGCGGCCACGCGCTGATCGAAGGCGTCCCGGGAACCGCGAAGACGCTGACGGTGCGCGTGATCGCGCGGCTGCTCGGCGTGCCGTACGGGCGAATACAGTTCACGCCGGATCTCATGCCGTCCGACGTGGTCGGGACGACGGTGTTCGACCAGCGCAGCGCGACGTTCTCGCTGCGCCGCGGACCGGTGTTCAACAGCGTGCTGCTCGCGGACGAGATCAACCGCACGCCGCCCAAGACGCAGGCCGCGCTGCTCGAAGCGATGGAGGAGCGGCACGTGACGATCGACGGCACCACGTACGAGCTGCCGGTGCCGTTCATGGTGTGCGCGACGCAGAATCCCGTCGAGTTCGAAGGAACGTATCCGCTGCCCGAAGCGCAGCTCGACCGCTTCCTCGTGCGCGTGCGCACCGGCTATCCGTCGCCCGCGGACGAGCGCGCGCTGATCGCGCGAGCGGTCGCGGGATTCGACGCGCGCGATCTCGACGCGATGGGTGTGAACGCGGTCGTGACCGCCCAGGAGCTGCTCGCCGCGTCGCGCGCGGTGCGCGCCGTGCACGTCGCGGAGTCGCTGCAGGGCTACATCTACGACGTCGTCGCGGCGACGCGCAGCTCGTCCGACGTCGCGCTGGGGGCGAGCCCGCGCGCCGCGCTGGCGCTCGTGGTGTCCGCGCAGGCCGCGGCCTATCTCGACGATCGCGCGTTCGCGACGCCGGACGACGTCAAGGACGTCGCGCCGCTGGTGCTCGCGCACCGCATCATCGTGCGCCCCGAAGCCGAGCTCGACGGCACGACCGCGGATGACGTCGTCACACGCGTCCTCGCGAGCGTTCGCGCGCCCGAGAAATAGCTTCGTGATACCGTTCCGCGCCGCGGCCGACTGCTGATGCCGCGCATCGCGCCGCGCGGGATCTCCGTGCTGCTCGTTCTCGCGTTGTTTGCGTTCGTTTTCGCACGCGTCGTGGGCTGGCAGCTCGGGCTGCTCGTGGCGTTCGGCGCGTTCGCGGTGCTCGTCGCGTACGACGCGGTGCTGCTGCGCGGTGCCGTGGAGATCGAGCGGCGGGTTCCGGTCCGGCTTTCGCTCGCGCGGCGCGACGTCCTCACGTACGAGATCGCGAACCGCACCGACTCCGAGCGGCGAGTCGCGATCGTGGAAGCGCCGGCCGAGCGGCTCGCGATCGATCTCGGCGAAGCGCGCGCCACCGTGCCGCCGCGCGGGCGCGCGACCGTATCGCTCGGCGTCGTTCCGCGCGAGCGCGGCCGCACGGAGCTGCGCTCGTACCACGCGCGCATTCTTTCGCGCCTCGGCATCGTCGAGCTGCGGCGCAATTTCCGTGTGCCGGCGCCGTTGCGCGTGATGCCCGATCTGTCGGCGCTCGACCGGAGCGGCGACCTCGTCGCGCGCACGAAGCTGATCGACTCCGGGCTGCGGCGCTTGCGCCGCCGTGGCACGGGCGGCGAGTTCGCGAGCCTGCGCGAGTACACGACCGACGACCCGTTCCGCGCGATCGACTGGAAGGCGTCGGCGCGCCGCGGCAAGCCGATGGTCGCGCAGTACGAGGTGGAGCGCGCGCAGCAGATCCTCGTCGCGATCGACGCCGGGCGCTTGATGACGCCGCGGCTCGGCGACCGCCGCAAGCTCGACTACGCGGTCAGCGCCGCGCTCGCGATCGCCGCCATCGCCCGGCTCGCCGCGGACCGCACGGGCGTCGTCGCGTTCGCGGCCGACGTGCTGGCGCGCGTCATGCCCGGCACCGGCACGCAGCACAGCGCGCAGCTCACCGACGCGCTGTCCGATCTCGAGCCGCGCTTGGAAGAAGCGGACTACGAGCGCGCCTTCCTGGACATCCAGCGTTCGCTGCACCGGCGCAGCCTCGTCGTGCTGTTCACCGACTTGTTCGACCCCGTCGCGTCGAGCGCCGTGCTCGGCGCGGCGAAGCTGCTCACGACGCGCCACCTCGTGCTCGTCGTGCTGATGAACGACGCCGCCGTCGCGGGCGCGCTGCGCGCCATGCCGCACGCGGCCGGCGACGCGTACCGCGCGGCGGTCGCCGCGACGCTCGCCGAGGAGCGCGCGCGCGCCGTCGCGACGCTACGCGACCGCGGGATTCTGGTGGTCGACGTCCCCGCCGCCGAGCTGACCGTCGCGCTGCTCGACGCGTACGTCGACGTCAAGACCCGCGGCCTTCTCTGAGCGGTCGTCCCGCTCGCGGCGCTGCGTTCCCGCGCCCAGCAAATAGGCGAGCAGCGCGACCGCGGTGACCGCGCCGATCGCGCCGCGCACCGGGATCGGCAGCCGCTGCGGCGAGATGAACCCTTCGATCGTGCCCGCGACGCACAGCAGCAGCGCGACGCCGAGCACCAGCGTTCCGGCGCGCCGCGCCGCGATCACCAGCGCGTCCGCGCGCCGCGCGCGGCCCGGCCGCAGATACCCGCCGGCCACGATGAGGCCCGCACCGCCCGCGATCTGAATGGCGGTGAGCTCGATGACGCCGTGCGGTGCGATCGTCGCCCAGAAGTCCGCGCCGAAACCGGCCTTCGCGTACAGCGCGCTGAGCGCGCCGACCATGAGACCGTTGGTGAGGATAATCCACCCGGTCAGCAGCCCGCCCGTCATCCCGCCCGCGAACGCGATCGCCGCGACGCGCACGTTGTTGGTGATGATCTCGGACGCCATCGCGGGCGAGTACGCGCGGTCGAACCCGAAGTTCGAGTCGTGCAGCGCTTTGGTCACGGGCGGCAGCGTCATGCCGGGCAGCAGCGCGTGCACGTTCGCCGGATCGGCGGCCACGGAGCCGTACGCGACGAACGCGGAGACGATCGTCAGGAGCGAGCAGAACGCGATCGGGCCCCACGACCGCCGTACCTCGCGCGGAAATCCGCGCACGACGAAATCGGCGAAGCGGCTCCAGCCGGTGCGCGCCGTCGCGACGTACACCACCGAATGCGCGCGCGCGGTAAGCCGGTTGAGGTGGTCGAGCACGACCGGATCCTCGCCCCGCGTGCGCGCGATCGCGAGATCGCTCGTCGCCGCGCGGTAGGCCAGCGCGAGCTCGTCGATCTCGTCCGCGGACAGCGAACGCACGCCGCGTTTCACCGCGCGCCCGACGAGCGCGTCGAGCCGGTCCCACCGCTCCCGCCGCGCCGCAACGAACCGCCGCTCCCGCATCCCGAACAGACTTCGCGCCGAACACGCCGAACCTCTAGCACAGATGGTGATGGAGCGAGCGCAGCAGCATAGCGCCTTATTGACCTCCCGGATGCGAGCTCGGCCCGGGGGCCCCACGGGAAGCGTGGGGGGCGCGCAGCCTGGGGCGGAGCGCCTTTAAAATGGAGCGAAGCGTCGATGTTCGGACCGGGGAGGCCGTCGCGATCCGGTACGAGCTCGCGGGGCTGGGGAGCCGTTTTCTGGCCGTCACCGTCGACATGATCGCGCAGGTCGCGCTGATCGTCGTCCTGGCGCTGATCTACGGTTTTCTCATCGCGCCCGCGTTATCGCGTCTCGCGTTCAGCAAGGACATCGCCGCCTGGGCGATCGGCGCCGGCATCGTCATGCTGTTCCTGATCTTCTTCGGGTGGTTCATCATCTTCGAGACGTGGTGGTCGGGGCGCACGCCGGGAAAACGCGCGCTCGGCCTGCGCGTCGTGCGCGACGGCGGCTTCCCGATCGACCTCGGCGCGGCGGTGATCCGCAACCTCATCCGCATCGCGGAGGTCGCGCTCGGTTTCTACACGCTCTCGGCGATCAGCGCGCTGATCTCGCACGAGAACAAGCGCCTGGGCGATCTCGCGGCGGGCACGATCGTAGTGCGCGACCGCGCCGAAGCGGTGGCCGACCTCGACGCGTACCTCGCGCGCCCCGCTCGCACGGACACAGGCCTGGCGGAAGCCGACCGCGTGCTCATCGAACGTTTTCTCGCGCGCCGCGCGGCGCTCGATCCCTCCGCCCGCACGAGCCTCGCGACGCGCATCGCCGAACGCGTCCGCCCGACGCTGCGCGCGTCGTACGGCAACCTCGACGACGAAGCGCTGCTGGAGTTTCTCGCGGGTCTCTAGCTAAGGCGCGGTGCCGTTGCCGTCGCCGCCGTTGCGGCGGATGCGCGTGAGCATGTCGCGCGCGAACGTCATCGCCGACGCTTTCGCGTCCTCGTACACTTTGGAGGCGTCCTCGACGCCCATCTGGCGGCCGTTGCGGTAGTAGAACGCGACGCCTTCGCCCACCACGACCGTGCCGGCGTACGCGATCGCGGCCTTGATGAAGATGCCGCCGACCGGAATGAACCCGGACAGCTCGCGCGCGAGCGCGCGCCAGCCGAACCCGCCGCCGACCACCGGGAGCAGCTCCCACATCTGTGACAGATCGGGATCGCGGCCGTACGTCGCGCCGATGTTGAGCATCAGGTTCATCTGGATGCCCGTGATCGCGAACATGTCCGCGCCGGACGCGAACGCGCCCAGCACGATCCCGAGCAGCGGCACGTGGTCGACCACCGCGCTCGCGCCCGCGACCTTCAGCGCGGAAAGCGCGGCGTCGCGCGTCAGCTTCGCGGCGACGGTGTCGCGCAGCGCCGGCAGCCGGCGGCCGACGGCGACCTCCATGCCCTTGCAGCAGTCGATGAGGTGCGGCAGGAAGCGGCCGCGCAGCGCCTCGAGCGCGATGCGGTCGACGACGTACTCCTCGACCCCGCCCGACGGCGGCGCCTGGGCCGGGCCGCTGGGCGCCGTGACGTCGGGATCGACGATGAGAACCAGCACCGGCAGCCGCAGCGGCGCGAGCTTCTCGAGGCCCAGCGACCCGCGGTCGCCCGCGCGCCCGACGCAGATCACGGCGCGCGCCCCGGTGGTGTCGACGTTCCGCTGGAGGTCGAGCGTCTCGAAGGCCGCGGCGGCCTCGGGCGGGATCGAGTCCCCGTCCTGCCCGGAGAGCAGCAACGCGCGAAGCTCGCCGAGCAGCCCCGGGTCGCCGCACACGAAGAACTTGAACGGGCGGCGAGCGCTCGCGTGGACCGCTCCGGCGTTGAGCGATCCACGGAGGCGTTCGAACATCGCGACGGCGGAGGTGGCGTTCATCACCACGCTCCTACCCCGTCCGGCCGAGCGTGGTTACGTGCGGCCGCGCGCTTCCTTGTCGGGATCGTCCGTGTAGCTCAGATAGAGCAGCCCGAGGAATATCTCCAGCGACTGCGCGTACATCCCGCGGGCGTTGGCGAGGTCGATCACGCTCTTGCCCGACGCCTTCGCCTCGGCCAGGATCGCCGGAGCGGCCGCGTTGGTGTCCGCGCCGACGATCACCGCCGAGGCGACTTGGCCGGGCGTGACGTTCTGGCGCGCGAGGTCCGCGTAGTCGAGCCCCTTGGCGTGGAAGCGCACGTCGAGCGCGTGCTGGAACGTCGCGTAGCGGTCCGGCGACTCTTGCAGCCCGAGCATGTCGATGCGCGTCTCGAGCTGGCGCGCGCGCGCCATGTTGTAGAGCTGCGAGGCCTGCGTCGCGCCGACCGCCGCTCTGTTGAGCGAGTCGACGGCCTTGGTGATGAACGGCTCGATGTGCTTGTAGTCGGACAGCGCGATGTCGCCGGTGCCGTCGAAGTTCACGTGGCGCAGCTCCTGGACGAACAGGTCCAGGTCGCCCAGCCCGATGTCGAGCATCGCGAGCGACGCGCGCGCCGCGTCGACGCCGCGCACCATGTCGGAATCGGCCGCGCCGACCGACTCGATCATCCGCGGATACGCGGGGAACGTCGCGAGCGATTGCGGAGGCGCGTTGTCGAGCTTGAGCGGCGCTTGCAGCTCGGTGAGGATGTCCGCGTTCTCTTTGAGCAGACCGCCTTCTTTGTTGCGCTCGAGCGAGCCGACGCCGCTGATCGTCTCGGCGGACTTGCTCGTCGCGACGTCGAGCGACTTCGACATCGTGTTGAGGTTGTGCATCAGCGTGTCGAGGCGCGAGTCCTTGCGCGGCTGCACGCGCCCGAGGTTCGGCAAACCGTACACGATGTTCTGGATGCGCGAGCGCAGCGACTTGATCTGGTCGAGGCCTTCCTTGCGGCGCGTCTGGATCGCCGTGGCCGCCTGCGTCTCGTTCGCTTGCGCGGTCGCGAGCTGCGCGCGCAGCGGCGTGAGATCCGGGCGCAGCAGGTTGAGGCGGCGCTCCGCGTCGCGCAGCGCTTTGATGCGCACGTCGGCGAGCGCTTTGGCCTGCGGCGACACCTGCTCCGCGGCGGCGGCCAGGTTCTGCTCGCCCTTGGACATCTGACCGAGCGCGAGCTGCGACTGGCCGAGCTGAAAGCGCGCGGTCGAGTCGTCGGGCCGGCGCTTGAGCACGTCCGCGAACTTCATCGCCGCGATGTTGTAACGCGCGGTGTCGTAGTCGTGGATCGCTTGCGCGACGCGCTGGTCGTCGGTGCGCAGGCTGGGATTGAGCTCCGGGTCGCCGTGAATGTTCGCCAGACGCTTCTTGTTGTCGGGATGGTCGGCGAGATACTTCGAGATCACGTCGTGGTTGGAGTCTTCCACCGCGCCGAGGTGCGCCATGAACGACTGCATCGAGTCGGGGTCGTAGCCCGCGCGCGCCATCAGCATGAGGCCGTACTTGTCGGCCTCGTTCTCGTCGTCGCGCGAGATGCGCGCCTGAAGGCCGGCCTGCGCGAGCTGCCCGAACCGGTACACGAGCGGAATGAACAGCGACGCGATGCCGAACACGACGTTGAGGATCGACGCCTTGTTCTGTGCGGTGACGGCGTGGCGGCGCTCGATGTGGCCCGTCTCGTGGCCGATGACGCCGGCCAGCTCGTCGTCGCTCTGGACGAAGTCGAGCGTCCCCTCGTTGATGTAGATGTAGCCGCCGAGCGTCGAGAACGCGTTGATGTCGCCCACGTCGAGGACCTTGATCGAGTACGGGATGTCCTTGCGCGCCGTCTGCGCCCACAGCTTGCCCGACACGTCGTTCACCCACTGGTTGATCAGCGGGTCGGTGACGACGACGGTCGAGTCGGTGATCTGCTTGTCGTACTCCTTACCGATCGAGACCTCGGTGGAAGTGGGAAGCGCGAACACGGGTGCCGGTATGCTGGCACTCAACATCGCGATACTGAGCGCGATGACGACAAAACGACGGATCGGCATGGGAAGTCCTCGGAAAAAGGTCGTCCGGCTGATTGCGCCCGGGGTCCCCGGATTCGACGCAACGCCGGAACTCTCCACTAGTAACGTACGAATCTGAGGATTGTATGTGGAGAACAGAACTTTCCCGTGCATTCCGTGTGGAAGGCGCAGGGCCGGGTCCGGGGCCATGGGAACCGCGGGCGATCATGATCAGCGAGCGATGCCTATGAGCACCGTCCGTGGCCGCGGCCGCAGCCTCGAGATTGCGGTCGACCGCGCGCTTGCCGCGGCGGTCGAGGAGCTCCGCTCGCAGTTCGCGTCGCGGCCCGACTTCTACCGCGGAAGCCGTGCGGTCGCCAACCTGGGGATCCTCGAGCCGCCCGCGACCGAGATCGCGGCGTTCCGCGACGCGCTCGCCGAGTTCGGGATCACGCTCGACGGGGTCAGCGGCGTGGACGCGATCGCCGAGGTCGTGGCCGAGCTCGATCTCGCGTACCTCGGCTCGGCCACCGCGGCCGACGTCGCGGCGCTCCCGCGCCGGAGCGCCACGCCGCGCGAGGTGCGCATCTCCGAGGAGGCGCGCTCGCTGGTCGCCGACTTCGCCGGCGCCCGCGAGGACATGGTGCGCCGCCGCAAGGACGGCCCGCTGCCCGCGACGGCGTTCGCGTCGGCCGCCGTCAAGCTGCCGCAGCCCGCGCGGTCGGTGCCGGTCGGCATTTCGACGCTCTACCACCGCGGGACGCTGCGCGGCGGGCAGGCGCTGCACAACTTGGGCAACCTGGTCGTCATCGGCGACGTGAACCCCGGCGCGGAGCTCGTCGCGTCCGGCGACATCGTGGTGTTCGGTGCGCTGCGCGGCGTCGCGCACGCGGGCGCACAGGGCGACCGCGCCGCGCGCGTTATCGCGCTCGAGCTGGCGCCCACGCAACTGCGCATCGCGACGCTGATCGCGACCAGCGACGCGGGCACCAAGCCGCGCGGTCCCGAGCACGCCTCGATCGCCGACGAACGCATCGTCGTCGTCCCGTTCGCCGAAGCGGACCTTCGTAAGGAGCAGCAAGCATTATGACCATGGTGATGGAGCGAGCGCAGTACCATCGTGCGCCGTCGATTTGTTGCGGCGAGCTCGGACCGGGGGCCCCGCGGCGCAGCCGTGGGGGGCGCGCAGCCTGGGGCGGAGCGCCGTTCGAATGAGCGCTCGGCGGATCGTGCTCACGTCCGGGAAGGGCGGCGTCGGGAAGACGACGACCACCGCGAATTTGGGCGCCGTGCTCGCGAAGCGCGGGCACCGCGTCATTCTCGTCGATGCGGACATCGGGCTGCGCAACCTCGACCTCGTGCTCGGCGTCGAGAAGCGCATCGTATTCGATCTGGTCGAGGTGGTGGAAGGGCGCTGTCAGGTGCGCCAGGCGCTGATCAAGGACAAGCGGCTGGACAACTTGTCGATCCTGCCCGCCGCGCAGACGCGCGACAAGACCGCCGTCACGGAGCTTCAGTTCGCCAAGCTCATCGAGCAGCTCGGCGAGATGTGCGACTACGTGCTGATCGACTGCCCGGCCGGCATCGAGCACGGTTTCCGCAACGCGATCGCGGGCGCGAGCGAAGCGATCGTCGTCACGACGCCGGAAGTCAGTGCGATCCGCGACGCCGACCGGGTGATCGGCAAGCTGCACGAGCGCGGCCTGCCGCTGCGGCTGATCGTCAACCGCCTGCGCCCGGAGATGGTGCGCACGGGCGACATGCTGTCGGTCGAAGACGTTACCGACATCCTGTCGGCCGAGTTGCTCGGCATCATCCCGGACGACGAAGAAGTGATCGACACCACGAACAAGGGCGAGCCGATCGTGCTGCAAACGGAGTCGCGTCTGGCGGTGATCTACGACAAGATCGCGCGCCGCCTCGAAGGCGAGCTCGTGCCGTTCACGACGTTCAGCGCGCCCGGTTTCTTCGCGCGCATCTTCGGAAAGGCCAGCTAGATGAATCCGAGCGGGGGCGCATAGGTGCAAGAAGCGTTGCAGCAGCACGAGCTGCCGGCGGCAAGCGCGGTGCCGCGCAAGCGCGGGCGCGCGATCGTCATCACGAGCGGCAAGGGCGGCGTCGGCAAGACGACGACGACGGCGAACACGGGCGTCGCGCTCGCGGCGACGGGCGCGACCGTCGTGCTCGTCGACGCGGACGTCGGCTTGCGCAATCTCGACATCGTGATGGGGCTCGAGGCGCGCATCCGGCATCACGTGCTCGACGTGCTCGAAGGCGTCTCGACGCTCGACGAGGCGCTCGTCACCGACAAGCGGGTGCCCACGCTGCGGCTGCTCGCCGCGGCGCAGACGCGCGAGAAAGACGATGTCGACACCACCGCGTTCCGCGATCTGATCGGATCGCTGCGCGACCGCTTCGACTACGTCTTGATCGACTGTCCCGCCGGCATCGAGAAGGGGTTCACCAACGCGATCGTCGCGGCGGACGAAGCGATCATCGTGTGCACGCCGGAGATCTCCGCGGTGCGCGACGCCGACCGCGTCGTGGGCCTGCTCGGCGAGGACCGCACGATCAAGCTCATCGTCAACCGGCTGCGGCCCGCGCTCGTGCGCAAGGGCAAGATGCTCTCGGTCGAGGACGTGAACGGTATCTTGCGTTTGCCGCTGCTCGGCGTGATCGAAGACGCGCCCGACGTGATCGTGTCGACGAACAAGGGCGAGCCGGTCGCGCTCGACGCCGCCTCGCCGGTCGGCGAATCGTACCGCCAGATCGCGCAGCGCATCACCGGCACGCTGACGACGCCGCCCGAGATTCCGCGCGAGAAGTCGTTCTTCGAAAAGTTCTTCGGGAGCCTGCGATAGTGTTCGATTTCATCCAGCGCTTCTTCGGGAAGCCCGCATCGAGCGCGACCGCGAAAGAACGCTTGCGCCTCGTCCTGCTCTCCGACCATCTGTCGCTCGCGCCCGACGTCGTCGAAGCGCTCAAGCACGACCTCATCGAGGTGATCTCGCGCTACGTTGACGTGGATGCCGCGAACTGCGACGTGTCGTTCGAGCAGCAGGACAAACAGGTTGCGATGCTCGCGAACATCCCGATCCTCGCGATGCGCTCGCGGCCGTCCCCGCCCGCCGCGCCACCGCCGGCCGCCCCGCCGCCGCCGGCGCGCGAGCCCGACCCCGCTCCCCCGCCGTCGCTCGACCTGGGCGGCGCGACCGCGTCGGTGACGGCGGAACCGCAAACCGCTGCGAACGTGGCGCCCGGCCGCCCCGCCGCGAAACCGGCGGCGCAGAACGGCGGCTCGCGCAAGCGGCGGCGCAAACGACCCGGCGCGACGGCGCTTCCGAGCGCCGGCTGATCCTGGCGACAACGAACGAGCGCGACGTCATGCACCAGCCGCAGCTGTTCGACGAACCCGGTATCGGCGGCGGGCTGCGCGTCGTCGTGGACGAGCCCGGTCTTGTGACGTACGACCGCCGGTTTCTCGACGCCGCGACGGCCGACGAGCTCCTGCGCGAGCTGCTGCAGACGGTGCCCTGGAAACAGGACCATCTGCGCCTGTACGGCCGCGAGATTCCGTTTCCGCGGCTCACCGCGTGGTACGGCGATCCCGGCGCGGTCTACACCTACTCCGGCATCGTGAACGAGCCGCGCGCCTA
>JAXDMB010000489.1:0-9638 GCA_034666325.1 Vulcanimicrobiota bacterium | reverse complement strand
CTGGGGCGGGGTCGCGGTGCCGAGGTGCGCGTCGCACCACGCCGCGACGTCCGGGTGCAACGTGGAAAAAGCGCCGTCCACGAGAACGGCGCACCTTCATCGAACGGGCGTTCGAGCCCTCGTGGCTCGGCGGTTAGGCCGCTGAAGTGCGAAACACCGCTCGCCGGCGCTCGGTACGTGTACGCGTCATGGGCCTTTTCGTCAGAGCCACCGCGATCGTCGCGGTCGCCATCGTCGCACTGTTCGTGCTGGCGTTCGTCCTCAAGATCGTCGTCATCGCGGCGATCGTCGCCGCCGTCGTGGTCGGCGGCGTCGCGATCGCACGCCTCTTCCGCGGCCGCCGCAACGCGCCCGTGATGACGTACACAGCCAGGCGCTTCCGCTAGCGCACGTTTCGCGCGGCGCCGCCTTCGCGACTCTGAGCGCTACGCGGGCCCGAGCATCGGCTCGTCGCCGACCGGCCTCACCAGCGCGCGCGACGGCACGCTCTGGTTCCTCGAGCAGTACCGCGGCGGCATCGTGGTCGTGCACGCGACGCCGGCGTCGGCGTTCTCATCGGGGTCCTTTTCCGGCACAGGTCCGTAGCGCAGGACCGCCTCGCGTTGCCGCGTAGGACGCGACGGTGTTCCCGCTGCCGCTCCGCGCCGGTCTGACCGCGCTCTTCTTCTGTTCGGGGAGCGCGCTGGCGCTCGCGCAGGCGCCCGCGCCGCAGTCGAACCCGTCCGCGCCGCCGGTGCCCGCGCTCGCAGCACCGTCGCCCGGCCCGACGGCCGCGGCTTCGGCCGCGCCGACGGCCTCGCCGAACCCGCCCTACAACCGCATCGCGTTCCGCGAGGTGGGGCCGGCCGTCGGCGGCGGGCGCGTCACCTCGGTCACCGGGGTCGCGGACGATCCGCGGCTGTACTGGCTCGGCTCGGCGGGCGGCGGCGCGTGGAAGACGGTGAACGGCGGCGCGACGTGGACGCCGATGTTCGACAAGCAGGACGTGTCGTCGATCGGCGCGGTCGCGATCGACCCCAAGAACCACGACGTCGTGTGGGCGGGTACCGGCGAGACGAACCCGCGCAACGACGTGTCATGGGGCGACGGTATCTACAAGTCGGCCGACGGCGGCAAGACGTGGAAGAACGCCGGCCTCGGCGCCACGCACGCGATCGCGTCCATCGTCATCGACCCGCGCGACCCGAACGTCGTCGTGGTCGGCGCGCTCGGCGACGTGTTCGCCGACTCGGACGCGCGCGGCGTCTACCGCACCGCGGACGGCGGCAAGACGTGGACCAAGTCGCTGTACGTGGGACCGCGCAGCGGCGTGAGCGAGCTCGTCGCCGATCCGACGAACCCCGACGTGCTCTACGCGGGGATCTGGGAGTTCCAGCGCAAGCCGTGGACCTTCACGTCGGGCGGCACGGAAGACGGCATTTGGAAATCGGTGAACGGCGGCGTCACGTGGACGCGCTTGACGGGGCACGGTCTTCCGAGCGGGATGACGGGGCGCGTCGGCCTCGCGGTCGCGCCGTCGAACCCGCAGCGCGTCTACGCGCTGATCGAGTCGAAGGACGGCATTCTCTGGCGCTCGGACGACGCCGGCGCGACGTGGAAGCTGATGAGCAAAGACACGCTCGTCGATCAGCGGCCGTTCTATTTCTCGCACGTGCGCGTCGACCCGTCCAACGCGGACCACGTGTACGGCGTTTCGGAAGCGCTCTCGGAGTCGAAGGACGGCGGCAGGACGTTCAAAGAGATCGCATCGCAAGTGCACGTGGACTATCACGACATGTGGATCGCCCCGAACGATCCGAAGCGCATGATCGTGGGCGAGGACGGCGGCTACGCGCTGACGACGGACGGCGGCGACGCGTGGGCGTTTTCGCGCAACCTCGCGATCGGCCAGGTGTATCACGTCGGCTACGACGACGGCACGCCGTACCGCATCTGCATGGGGCTGCAGGACAACAACGGTTTCTGCGGCCCGTCGAACAGCCTCAATCCCGAAGGCATCATCGACGAGTCGTGGGAGCGCGTCACGGGCGGCGACGGCATGTGGGCGTGGCCCGACCCGCGCGACCCGATGCTGGTGTGGACCGACCTGCAAACCGGCCGCGTGTCGATCTACGACCGCAAGACGCAGCGCAACACGTCCGTGCAGCCGTGGCGCGGGCGCGCGATCGACGACTTCGAGCTCGACAAGGCGAAGTACCGCTACAACTGGGACGCGCCGATCGCTTTCGACTTCTTCGACACCGCGCTGGCGTACTTCGGCGCGAACGTCGTCTTTGCGACGCGCGACCGCGGCGCGCGCTGGAACGTGATCTCGCCCGATCTCACGCGCAACGACAAGACGCACCAGCAGCCGTCGGGCGGTCCGCTCGCGCTCGACGTGTCGAGCGCGGAGTTCACCGGCACGCTGCTCGACATCGAGCCGTCGCCCAAGACGCGCGGCGAGATATGGACCGGCAGCGACGACGGCTTGGTGCAGCTCACGCGCGACGGCGGCGCGCACTGGGCGAACGTCACGCCGCCCGGCGTCGCGCCGGACGGCCGCGCTGAGATGATCGCGCCGTCCTCGCTCACCGCGGGAACGGCGTACGCGGTAATCGACCGCCATCTGCTCGGCGACTATGCGGCGCACGTGTTCGTCACGCGGGACTGGGGCGCGCATTGGACGCGCATCACCGACGGGCTGCCCGCGCAGTCCGCGCGCTCCGTGCGCGCCGACACGCGCAACCCGCAGCTCGTGTACCTCGGGCTCGAGAACTCGTTCTGGCTCTCGTACGACGGCGGCGCGCACTGGCGCAAGCCCGCGCTCGGGCTCCCGCCGGTCGCGACGTACGACATCCGCGTGCAGCCGCGCTGGAACGATCTGATCCTCGCGACACACGGGCGCGCGGCGTGGATCCTCGACGATCTCACGCCGGTTCAGGAGCTGCCGCAGGCGGAAGCCGCCGGCGCGATGCTGTTCCAGCCGCGCACCGCATACCAGTTCTCGTCGCGCGCGCACGACGAGGGCCTGTACACGCGCTACAGCGGGAAGAACCCGCCGGGCGGCGCGTCGATCGCGTTCTACCAGAGCAAACCCGCCGCGAAAGCGCCCGAGATCGAGATCCTCGACGCGAGCGGCCGCATCGTGCGCCACCTGCGCGGGACGCAGCGCACGGGTGGTCGCGACGTTCCGGTGATCACCAACTTCGCGGGGCTCAACCGCGTGTCGTGGGACCTGCGCGAGGACGGCCCGATTCGCTGGAGCGGCGCGGCGAAAGAAGAATACCGCGGCCCGCGCACCGGGCCCGCGGTCGTGCCGGGAACGTACACCGCGCGCATCGTGCTGGCCGGCAAGACGTTCTCGAAGCCGGTGCGCGTTGAGCCGGATCCGCGCGTGCGCTACACGCCGGCGGACTACCGCGCGGCGTACGCGTTCGCGAGAAAGCACGTCGATGAATACTCGCGCTTGAACGACACGCTCAACCGGCTCGACGCGTACGCGGCGTCGGCCGCGGAGCGCGCGCACGGCGCGAGCGGTGAGCTCGCGGCGGCGCTCAGCGGCGCGCGCGCGAAAGCACTCGCGCTGCGCGCGCGGCTGACCGCGGACTTCACCAACGACGAGGACTTCATCCAGCGCCCGGGCCGCGTTCGCGAGGACATGAGCGCCTTATTGAACGCGTCGGGCGCGCCGCCGGCTGCCGCGACGATCGACTACGCGGCGCGCGTGGACGGCGCGTTCGACGCGGCGATGCGCGACGTCACGGCGTTCGAGCGCAACGAGATCGTACGCGCGAACGCGCTGCTCGCCGCGGCCGGGAAACCGGCGCTCGCGACGAGCGGCGCGAAGCGCGCGGACGTCGTCGGAGGCGAAGCGGGCGGTGAAAGCGAGGAGCGCTGAGCGCTAGGACGTGGCGTGCAGCTCGACGCTCTGCACGATCAGCGGTTCGCCGCCTTGGCGCCGTTGCACGATGCGCACCTTGGGTGCGGCGTTCTCGCGCAACACCGCGAGCGCGCGCGGGCTCAGCTCCACGTACACGTGCACCGTGCCGATCTTTTGATACGTCGGCCCGACGACCGCGAGATCGCCGATCATGATCGGCGAGTGCGAGCTGGGATCCACGAGATAGAACGCATAGTCGCCGCCGGTTTGCGGAACGCGCGCATGCTGGAGCGACAGTTCCGCGGCGACGGGCCCGGAGCCGGTGTTGCCGGTGTTGCGCGCTTGGAACGCGGGCGCGATGCGAAGCGTCCGTTCGAGGACCGGAGCGTTCACCGGCGCGCTCGCATACGGGCCGGAAGCGGGAGGTAGCACATCCTAGGGAACGCCCTCCGGGACCGGGGAGTTCCGGTAACGCAGGCGAGCGCGCCCTAGGATGATGCCTTACCTCATTCGGCCAGTAGCGTTGCCGCGGAGGCCCGCAGCGGCGTCCCCGGCTGGCCGGTGACGGCGGCGTTCAAGCGCGGCGTACCGCCCTTTTCCTCGGACACGACGCGCACTTGAGCACCGGCTTGCAGCGCGGCCGCACCTTCGGAGTCGATCGTCGCCAGCACGCTCTGTTTGCTGGTCTCGGTCATGCGATGCGTGAAGAGCGCGAAGCGCCCGATGGCGCGCGATTTGCCGTTGACGGTCGCGATGAGGTCGAAGCGGCCCGTGCCGGGCGCCGGGATCTCGAGGTTTTCGAGCAGGATCGAGAGCGTGTTGCCCTCGGCGGCCGGCGCCTTGAGCGTCGAACCGCTCACCGCGACGGCGAACGTGCGGAGCGGCGACGGATGCGGCGCCGCCGGGTACGAATAGCGCAGGTTGTTGGTGTAGTCGATGACCGACGCCGGCGTGATCGTATAGCACTTGCCGTCCCAGTCCGTGAAGAACCATTTGTTCTGGATCCACACCGGGTCGTATTTCTGGTTCGTCGCCGGGTTGATCGAGTTCGGCGTCACGTTGCTGTGCAGCGCCTGCCACCACGCCCACACTTTGTCGATGTTGCCGTGGTGCGCGCAGAACACGGGATCGAGCGCCGCGGTCGACAGATTCCCCATGTCGTGATAGGGCGAAAGCTGCTTGCCCGTCGACATGTGGATGCGGCCGTGCGGTCCGTTCTCCAGCACGGGGCTGCCGCCTTGACCGCTGCCGACGGGATACCCGTACAACCGGAACGGGTTCGTCGTCGCGGTGGTCAGCGCAGCGGTGATGTTGCCTTCGTTCGGATAGAACGTGGACGCGTTGTTGGCGCGGTTCGGATCGTTGAGCGAGCCCGTCGCGAACGCCGGCGGAAACACCGGCGTGGCCGAGCCTTCCCAGTTCCACACCGCGAGGCGGAAATGCGGATCGGGCGCGTGCGGCGTCGGCGCTCCCGATCCGGAGTAGTTGATGTTCGACGACACGATGCGCTCTTGGAAATACACGAAGCAGCGGTGCCACGCGAGGAACCGGTCCGACCCGTGAACTTCCTTCGAGCCGCCGCTGCACATGAGGTTGTGCATGTTTCCCTGCTGCACCAAGCTGCGCGGATCGCTCGAGCTGAAGGCGCGCATCGCGGCGTACCCCTTCATCATCTGCGCCTTCCACGCGGCGTCGGCGGCGAGCTGAACGACGGTTCGCCGCTGCGTGATCGGGCGTGTGTCCATCCCCGGATGGAACGGCGTCGGCGACGAGCAGACCGTAGGATCGGTTTGCGCCATCGCGAGCTTGGTGCCCGTCCCGCCGAGCGCCAGAACCCCGCCGGCGCCGAGGACTCCCGCCACGAAGCTGCGGCGGTCGAGAGAACCCTGATCGGACATAAACGTACTCCTCCATTCACCCCAAAACGAGTGCGAGCAAGCCCTTCCCGGTCTGACCGCACGGTCCTGCGGGACCCCGGTTCGACCGACCGCCCCGTGGCAGCGCGAGGCGCCCGCGAGTCCGCGCCGTACTGTCGCTTGCGGAGGCGCCATGCAGATCGAACGCTACCAGAACCGGTTCAAGGACGTGATCGCGCTCGTCGTCACGCCGATGCAGGCAAACTACGCCGTGGACGAAGGCGCGCTGCGCGCGCAGATCGACTGGTGCTTCGCGAACGGCGCGACCGGGGTCGTCGCGACCGGCTCGATCGGCGAGTTCCTGCACCTCGAAGACGACGAGCGGCGGCGCGTTCTCGAAGTGGTCCTCGACCAAACGCGCAAGCATCCCGGAACGAGCGCGTTCGCGATGACGTCCGGCGCCACCACGCTGCAAGCACTGCGCTGGACGCGCACCGCGGCGGAGATGGGTTATGACTGCGCGGTGGTCATCGCGCCGTACTACTGGAAAGTCGGCGAGCGCGAAGCGTTCGACCACTTCCGCACGGTCGCCGAGACGAATCTGCTGCCCGTGTGCGTGTACCACAACCCCGCGCTCTCGAAGTTCCACATGACTCCGGCGTTCTTTCAACGAGTCGCCGAGCTCGAGAACGTGGTGTGCGTGAAAGAGATCGAGACCGATCTGCAGCATCTCGAGCAAGTCGCCGACGCGCTCGCGGGCCGCGCGATCTATCTCCAGACGTTCCGCGCGTATCTCACCGGACGGCTGCTGGGCTCGAACGGCGGACAGATCAACGTGTTCGCGGTGCCGGCGTGCGTTGCGATCGATGAAGCGTGGAAGCGCGGCGACGTCGCGCTCGCGCAAGAGATCCAGCGGCGGCTCAACCGCGTGTTCCCGCGCGGCGGTGAAGCGGCGCTTGGCGCGCTCGGCATGACGAAAGCGACCGCAAGCGTCGTGACCGGAATCGAGATGGGACCGGCGCGCCCGCCGTACCTCGCGCCGGACGACGCGGAAGAACGCATCACGAAGCGCCTCCCGGAGCTTTACGACGTCGTCCCCGCGATGCGCCCGGAAAAGCGCGTCGCGATCCACGCGGTGTCGTGACCGGCGGCAATGTCATCGTGACGGACGGCGGTGCCGCGGTGAGCCTGTCGAAGGGTGCGCCACCCGTCACGAGACTGTGGATCGACGGGGCGTACGCCGATGCGGCGAGCGGCGAGACGTACGACGACGTCGATCCCGCGACCGGCGAGGCGTTCGCGAAGGTCGCCGCCGGCGGCGCGGAGGACGTCGATCGCGCGCTCATCGCGGCGCGCCGCGCGTTCGATTCCGGTCCGTGGCCGCGGACGACGGCCGCGCAGCGCGCGAAGGTTCTACGGAAGCTCGCGGAGCTGCTGGTGGAGCACCGCGACGACCTCGCCCGGCTGGAGTCGCGCGACGCCGGGAAGCCGTTCCGCGAGACGGCGGACCGTGACGTTCCGCGCGCGGCGGACAACTGCGCTTTCTTCGCGAGCGCGATCGAGCAGCGGGAGCAGAGCGCGTTTTTCGACCGCAAGCCGTTTCTCGGCGCGCAGCGCGAGATGGTCTCCATCGTGCGCGAGGAGCCCGTCGGCGTGTGCGCGCTCCTGACGCCGTGGAACTCCCCGCTGATGCAGGCGACGTGGAAGATCGCGCCCGCGATCGCTGCGGGCAACACCTGCGTGCTCAAGCCGTCGGAGCTGACGCCGCTCTCGACGCTGCGGCTCGCGGAGCTGTGCGCGCAAGCCGGCGTTCCGGACGGCGTGGTCAACGTCGTCACGGGCTTCGGGCCGGCGGCGGGCGCGCCGCTCGTCGCGGACGCGCGCGTCGACGCGGTCGCGTTCACCGGCAGCGAGCCGACCGGCATCGCGATCAACCTGGCCGCGGCGGCGACGCTGAAGAAAGTCACGCTCGAGCTCGGCGGCAAATCCGCGAACGTGGTGTGCAACGACGCCGACCTGGACCTCGCGGTTGAGGGCAGCGTGCTCGCGATGTTCCGCCACAGCGGACAAGTCTGTCTCGCCGGAACGCGGCTGTACGTGCAGAGCGGAATCTACGACCGCTTTCTGGAGCGCTACCTGGAGCGCGTGCGCGCGCTGCGCGTGGGTGACCCGCAGTCGCGCGAGAGCGATCTCGGGCCGCTGATCACGCCGCAGCACCGCGAGCGCGTGGAGCGCTTCTGCGCGCAGGCCGATGCGGACGGCGTGGAAGCGCTGGTGCACGGCGCGCGCCCGGACGATCCCGCGCTCACCGGCGGCAACTATTTGAGCCCGACGATCTTCGCGCCGCGCGACGAGTCGCAGACGATCGCGTGCGAGGAGGTGTTCGGACCGGTGCTCTCCGTGTTCCGGTTCGGCACGCTCGAAGAAGTCGTCGCCCGCGCGAACGCGACGCGCTTCGGGTTATCGTCCTACATCTGGACCGCGAACGCCGCGACGGGAATGCGCTTCGCGCAGAGCGTGCGCGCCGGCATGTGCTGGATCAACGGCTACTTCCTGCGCGACCTGCGCCAGCCGTTCGGCGGCGTCGGCATGAGCGGCCTGGGTCGCGAGGGCGGCCGCTGGTCGCTGGACTTCTTCACCGAACCAAAGCTCGTATGCATCTCATACTAGCGCTTGGCGAGCTCCGAATAGGGGATTCTACGCCATGTCGTTCGTGAATCCGGTCAGCGTCATCCCCAAGCACGTTCCCGATTCCGAGTTGCAGACGTTCGGGACGCTGGAGTCGTACGAGCAGTACATCGAGCATCAGTACCGCGATACGAAGGCGCTGCTCGAGAAGTACCGCGAGCACAAGACGCACGATCCGGAGCTGAGCGCGGAGTACCGCAACGCGATGCGGCCGATCATGCTCACGACGTGCTGGGGTGAGGCGCAAACGACCGCCCAGGTGGCGCAGATCATCACCAAGACGAACCGTCCCACCATCCAGTACTTCTACGCCACGCACGCGCTCGACGAGGTGCGCCACACGCAGATCGAGTGGCGCCGCATCCGCGATCTCGACCTCGCCGACTCGCTCGACGTGCCGTACGAGCAGACGGAGCTGTTCCGCTTCGTGAACGGCCTGCCGTCGTTCGTCGAGATCGTCTACGGCCAGGTGTGCACGCTCGAAGCGTACTCGGCGCACGTGCTGTTCAACTCGATCGCCGACCTCGCGAAGAAATACGGCGACCTCGCGACCGCGTACACCTACGAGTACGTGATGCACGACGAGGTGCGCCACATCGGCACGGGACTGCGCGTGGTGCGCGAGGCGATCGACACCGCGCCCGATCCCGAGGAAGCCGTGTTCCGCATCCTCGATCTGGAAGAGCGGCTGCTGCCGATCACGATCCGCAAGCTGGGCCGCGACTCCGCGATCGCGAGCTCGCTGTACGAAGCGGGCATGATCACCGACAAGCGCACGTTCGAGTTCGACGGCTTCCGCCAGTACCTGGTGTTTCGCGCGAAGATTCCGAACCTGCCGCCGATGCGCTACAAAGGCCCCGACGGCTGGACGCCCGAGGACGCGCTCGCCGGCGTCGCGTAGTGGCGGGCTCGATCGTCGCGGGACTGTTCACGACGCACGTCCCGCGCCTGATGATCCTCGATCCCGTCGCACGGCGCGCGTACATGGGCGAGAACGTCACGACGTTCTACGACGCGCTGCCGCGGATCAAGCACGAGCGCATCGACGCGCTGGAGTTCGACACGTTCGTCGTGATCGACACGCACTGGCATTCCACGCTGGAGTTCATCCTCAACGCGCACGAGCGGCACGAAGGCGTCTATACGTCCGACGAGATCCCGTGGATGATCAACGAGTACGCGTACGATCACCCCGGCGATCCCGACCTCGCCGCGCTGATCGCCGACGAGGCGCG
>JAXDMB010000488.1:0-6073 GCA_034666325.1 Vulcanimicrobiota bacterium | reverse complement strand
CGGATGCCGTCTGCTCGGCATGACGGCGGGCTCGCTGTACGACGCCGAAGCGGACCGCAGCGTCGCGACGGTCGGCGAGCCGATCCCGCGGCGGCTCGCGCGCCTTTCGCTCGCGACCGACGGCGCGCTGGCGCTCGAGGACCTGACCGGCCTGCCGTTCCTCGGCGACCCGGAGATCGGCGAGGATCCGCCGAGCGCGTGCATCGGCACGGCGATCGCAATCAGCGGCGTGGTGTACGGTTCCCTGTGCTTCGCGGCGCGCGCACCGCGCGAGCAGCCGTTCACGCCGAGCGACCGCGATCTCGTGCAGCTGATGGGCGCGCTGGTCGGATCGGCGATCGAGCGCGGCCGGGCGCGCGCGCGGCTGAAGCATCTCGCGTACAACGACCAGCTCACCGCGCTCCCGAACCGCGCCTGGTTCACGGAGCGGCTGCGCGACGAGCTGACGCTCGCGGAGCAGTCTGCGACGCGCGTCGGCGTGATGTTCCTCGACCTCGACCGCTTCAAAGACATCAACGACACGCTCGGCCATGCGCTCGGCGACCGCATGCTGCGCGTGATCGGCGACCGCCTCACCACGGTCGTGGGAACGGACGGGCTCGTCGCGCGCATGGGCGGCGACGAGTTCATCGTGCTGGTCGGCAGCGATCCGGCGACATCGCGTCTCGACTCGCTTGCGATGCGCATCATCAACGCGATCGACGAGCCGCTGATGATCGACGGCTACGAGCAGTTCGTCACGACGTCAATCGGCATCTCGGTCTACCCGGACGACGGCGACGACGCCGACACGCTGATCAAGCACGCCGACGTCGCGATGTACCGCGCGAAAGAACGCGGCCGCAACACGCACCAGTTCTTCACGCCCGCGCTGGGCGCGAGCCTGCGCACCCGCATCTCGCAAGAGAAGTCGCTGCGCAAAGCGCTCGAGCGCGAGGAGTTCGTGCTGCACTACCAGCCGCAGTTCGAGCTCGCCGGCGAACGCTTGTGCTCGCTCGAAGCGCTCGTGCGGTGGCGCCATCCGCGGCTGGGCCTGATCGGGCCCGACCAGTTCATTCCCAGCGCGGAGATGAGCGGGCTTATCGTCGGTCTGGGCGACTGGGTGCTCGAGACGGCGTGCCGCGAGGTGCGCGCGTGGCAAGAGATCGTCCCGGGCCTGCGCCTGGCGGTGAACCTCTCGGCACGCCAGTTCCACCAGACGGCGCTCGCGACGAAGATTCGCGAGGCGCTGGCGCGCACCGGCCTGGCGCCCGACCACCTCGAGATCGAGATCACCGAGTCGGTCGCGATGAGCGACGCGGCGCTGTCGCGCCAGATCCTCGAGGAGCTCGGCCGCGCGGGGGTGCGGCTCGCGGTCGACGACTTCGGCACCGGCTACTCGTCGCTGGGCTATCTGCGGCGGTTTCCGCTCGACACGCTCAAGATCGACAAGTCGTTCGTGCGCGAGATCATGGTCGAGCCGGACGACGCCACGATCGTGCGCACGGTGATCGGGATGGCGCACAGCCTGGGCCTCGAGGTGTGCGCGGAGGGCGTCGAGACGCCCGAGCAGCTCGCGTTCCTGCGCCAGGAGAACTGCGACCGCGCCCAGGGGTATCTGTACGGGCGGCCCATGCCGGCCGACGACTTCCGCGCGTTTCTGATCGAGCGCGGGAATCCGGCCCCGGTCGGGTAAGAGCGCGGCGTGGACACGCTCGCCCCCACCCTGGTCGACCGGGAGGCGCTTGCGTCGCGCTACCGCGCCAACCGCCGCCGCACCGCCGGCCTCTACGCGCTGATCGCGCCCGACGCATACGAAGACGCTCCGATCCCGCTGCGCCACCCGTTCGTGTTCTACGACGGGCACATTCCCGGGTTCGCGTTCATCACGCTGGTGCGCGACGCGCTGAAGCGCCCGTCCGTCGACCTCGAGCTCGAGAAGCTCTTCAACCGCGGAATCGACCCGCGTGACGCGGCCGTCGCCGCACAGCTCAAACGCTCGGCATGGCCCGACCGCGCGGCGGTGCGCGCGTTCGCGGACGCGTGCGACGCGGCGATCTTCGACGCGTACGCGACCGCGCAGCTCGACGATCCGGCGAACCCGAACCTCGTGCACGCCGAAGCGGCGCACACGATCATCGAGCACGAGGACATGCACGACGAGACGCTCTCGTACATCATCCACCGGCTCGCGCGCGACAAGCAGCGCGGCCTGCGATTCGAGCACCGTGATGACGCCCTGCGGCGCCTCGAACCGATCGCGATTCCGGCGGGACGCGCGACGCTCGGCGCGCGGCGCGACGCGCTGCCGTTCGGCTGGGACAACGAGTTCGACGAACATGCCGTGGACGCCGGCGCGTTCGGCGTGGACGCGCACGACGTCACCAACGGCGACTACCTCGCGTTCGTGCGTGACGGCGGACCGGTTCCGCCGAACTGGTTCGAGCGCGACGGCGAATGGATGCTGCGCGCGATGTTCGAGGATCTGCCGCTGCCGCTGTCGTGGCCGGTGTGGTGCTCGCAAGAGCAGGCGTCGGCGTTCGCGCGCTGGAGCGGCGCGCGCCTGATGACGGAAGCGGAATACCACCGCGCCGCATTCGGCACGCCGGGCGGCGAAGAACGCGCGCACCCGTGGGGCAATGAAGCACCGGACCCGCAGCGCCACGGCAACTTCGGCTGGCGCCGCTTCGACCCCGAACCGATCGGCTCGTCGCCGCAAGGCGCGAGCGCCTGGGGCGTGCACGACTTGACGGGCAACGGCTGGGAATGGACCGCGACGCCGTTCGCACCGTTCGACGGCTTCCGCCCGATGGCGTCCTACCCGCAGTACTCCGCCGACTTCTTCGACGGCATGCACTACGTGATGAAAGGCGCGGCCCCGGTCACGTCATCGGACCTGATCCGCCGCTCGCTGCGCAACTGGTTCTATTGCGACTACGCGTACATGTACGCGACGTTCCGCCGCGCGTACGACTAACCGCCGTAGCGGCAGCAGGAACGAAAGAGCCCGCCGGCATGGCAGCCGGCGGGCTCTTTTCGAACGCTTCGCGTCGCCTATTTTTTGGGCGGCGGCAGGTAGCGGTGGCTGTGCAGGATCGCTTGGCCCTGCGAGCCCGACATCAGCGCGACCATCTCTTGCGCTTCCTTCGAGTTCTTCGCGGCCTTCGGAATGAAGATGTAGTACACCGAGTCGACGTTGTACTTCGGCGGGATCGGGATGCCGACGAACTTCGAGGGGTCGAGCGAGGACACGAAGCCGATCGCGACGTCGGCTTGGCCGGTTTCGAGCCCCTTGATCACGTCGTCTTCCGACTGCAAAGTTTCGAAATAGCCGGGCGAGTTCTGGCGCACCTTCACCGGGAAATCAGCGCCGAAATCTTCGGCGCCTTTCTTGAGCACCTGGCGCGCGAGCGTGCCGACGGCCGAGCCCGCGCCGTTCGCCATCCCGACTTTCACGCCGGGATTCGCGAGGTCTTTGAGCCCCTTGATGTTCGTCGGGCCGCGGCGCACGATCAGCGTCTCACGGTTCGTGAGCACCGCGACCGGCGTGTTGATGTGCGCGCCGAGCTTGTCGGTCTGGTTCTGGCCGACGACCACGATGTCGATCGGGTTGTCGGACTCGACGTCGCCCTGGATGACGCCGCCGCCGAGGTACTTCGCGTTGATCTTCGCGCCTTTGTGCTTGGACTCGTAGATCTTCACGAACTGCTCGAACGCCGGCCGGACGCTGGACGCGACCTCGGCGTTGAGCGTGACTTGATCGGCCGCGGGCGCGGGTGCCGGCATGGTCGTCAGCGCGAGCGCGCCCGCCGATGCCAGCACGGCGGAACGGAGAAGAAACTTCATGTTGCGTACCTGTCCTTACGTGGGGGAGACCGCAGGGATAAGAGGATCGCTCATGAGAGCGGCCTCTTGTCTTGCCTTGCGCGCGCGCATCGGCTTGATCACGAACATCGCGATGAGAGCTGCGCATAGGTTCAACGCAGCGGCGACCTGAAAGATCGGCACCCAGCTCCCGGTCGCGTCTTTGATGATGTTGGCGAACGGAACCAGGAGGGCTGCCGTTCCCTTGGCCGTGTAGAGCAGCCCGTAGTTGGTCGTCGCGAACTTGCGGCCGTACGTGTCGGCGCTCAGCGACGGGAACAGGCTGAAGATCTCGCCGTACGTGAAGAACACGAGTGCCGACATGATCACGAACAGCATCGGGTTCGACGCGACCTTGATGAACAGCAAGATGATGAAGCACTGGCTGCCGAACGCGATGAACATCGTGTTCTCACGGCCGATGCGGTCGGACAGCCACCCGAAAGCCGGCCTGGCCAAACCGTTGAGAACGCGGTCGAAGACCAGCGCCCACTGCAGCGCGGGGAGCGTGAACAGCAGCAGCGTGATCGGAACCTCGTCCACGATGTAGTCGCGCGCGATCGGCCCGAGCTGGGCCGTCGCCATGACGCCGCCGATGGCGACGCACAGCATCGCGAGGTACATGATGTAGAACAACGGCGTCTTGAGCATCTGTCCCGGGTTGAAGTCGCGAAACGTTTGCTTCAGCGCCGCCGAGGTCACCGCGGCCGGAACTTCACCGGGAACCGGAGCGCGCAGCAGCAGCCCGATGATCATCACGGCGATGCCCTGAATGATTCCGAACACGAAGAACGTCTGCTGGAACCCGGCGTGCATGATCATCTGCCCGATCGGCACGATGGTGAGCGCGGAGCCCGCGCCGAAGCCGGCCGCCGTCAAACCGGCCGCGAGGCCGCGCTTGTCGGGGAACCACTTGAGCGCCTGGCCGACGGTGCAGCCGTACACGATTCCCGCGCCGACGCCGCCGATCGCGGAGCCGATCCAGTACGTCCACAGCGACGTCGCGTGCGAGAACATGACCCACGAGATACCGACCAGAATGCCGCCGACGACGGTGATGCGCGTGGGGCCGAAGCGGTCGATGATGTAGCCTTCGACCGGCACGAGCCACGTCTCGACGACGACGAACGTGGTGAACGAGATTTGGATCGCCGCCGTCGACCAGTGGAACTGGTCTTTGATCGGGTTGACGAACAGCGTCCACCCGTATTGCAGGTTGGCGATCATGATCATCGCGACGATGCCGAGGATCAGTTGAAGCCAACGGTTTCGGAGCGGACTACTTGGCACCGCGGCCATGGAATTGGTCATAAGCTCCCCTCATTTGGTTCTGCGGCGCGCATCGAAGTTCGGAAGATTCTTCTTCCGATTTTTGGGCTGAACCTAGAAAGGCATGCGAGCAAACCCGTGCTAGGTACGTGCTGGTAGATTTCGTTTGGTATGCGGTATACTGGCGACGTACGGAGGATATTTTCTTGCCCGAACGTGCCGGTCTGCTGCGCAATCGCTGGCTGCAGCTCGCTCTCGCCGTCCTCGCGATGGTGTGCATCGCGAACTTGCAATACGGTTGGACGTTGTTCGTGGGGCCGCTCGGCGCGGCACACGGTTGGAAGAAGGCGGCGATTCAGTCGGCCTTCACGCTGTTCGTGATCCTCGAGACGTGGATCGTTCCGTTCAACGGGTGGTTCGCCGACCGGTTCGGTCCCAAACCGATGGTTGCGCTCGCCGGCGTGCTGGTCGCCGCCGGCTGGGTGGTGAACGCGCACGCGCAGACGCTGAGCGGCCTGCTGCTGGGCGAGGCGCTCAGCGGGATCGGCGCCGGGCTCGTGTACGGCACGATGGTCGGCATCGCGGTGAAGTGGTTTCCCGACAAGCGCGGTCTGGCCGTCGGCTTGACCGCCGCGGGCTTCGGCGCCGGCGCTGCGCTTACGGTCATCCCGATCGGCAACATGATCCGCGACGCGGGCTACGCGGCGGCATTTCAGACGTTCGGTATCGCGCAGGGCGTCATCGTGCTGCTGATCGCGTTCGCCCTGGCGTTCCCGCAGCCGGGTGAGGTCAAGGCCGTCGCCGGTTCCGACACCGGCGCGCTCGCGCGCCAGCGCAAGAACAGCTACACGCCCGCGCAGATGCTGCGGTCGCCGCAGTTCTATCTGCTGTACGTCATGATGACAATGATCGCGACCGGACTGCTGTTCATCACCGCGCAGGTCGCGCCGATGGCCGCGGA
>JAXDMB010000487.1:0-4268 GCA_034666325.1 Vulcanimicrobiota bacterium | reverse complement strand
GTCCTCACCGGCGCGCCCGCGCTCGGCGCGGTTCACGTCGCGACGGCCTCGGGCTCGACCGTCTCTTCCGAAGCGACGAACTCGTCCGCGACAAACTGTTCCATGCCGGGCAGCGCGTCCCACGCGGCGCGCACGCGCCAGAACCCGCGCCGGTGCTCCGCGCACGGGCCGTGCGCGTTGAGCGCCGCGATGTGCTGCGGCGACGCGTAACCCTTGTGCTGGTGGAACCCGTACTGCGGATACGTCTCGTGCAGCGCGACGAGCAACCCGTCGCGGTGCACTTTCGCGACGATCGACGCCGCGGCGACGGTCGCGCACTTCGCGTCGCCCTTGATCACCGGCTCCTGCGGCCCGCTCCACGACTTGATGCGCACCGCGTCGGTGAGAAGATACTGCGGCGGCACGTGCAGCGCCGCGAGCGCGCGCTCCATCGCGAGAATGCTGGCCCAGTAGATGTTGAGCTTGTCGATCTCCTCGACGTTCGCCTCACCGATCGCCCACGCGACGCAGTTCGCTTTGATCTCCACCGCGAGCGACGCGCGCATCTCGGGCAGCACCTGCTTCGAGTCGTTCAGGCCGCGCAGGCGCAGCGGACCGTCCGTCACTACGCACGCCGCCACCACCGGGCCGGCCAGCGGACCGCGGCCCACCTCGTCGATGCCGCCGACGAGCAGATAACCGGACGCGCGCGCGCGTTCCTCGAACGCGTGCAGCCGGTCCAGCCGCCGGCTCTCGCGCTGCACGGCGTTGCGTTTCTTGCGGCGCGCGGCTTCGGTGCTCGCCATCAGACCGCGTCCGGGCGCTCGAACGTGATCCGCCCGAACTTCCCGTCGTTGAAGTCTTTGAGGAACGCGCCGGCCGCGTTGTGCAAATCGACGTCGCCGCCGCGCCGCGCGAAGCCGCGCCCCCGCGCGAACGTCTCGAGATCGGGCACGTCCGACTGCGGACGGTGCGCGCGCGACCACGCGACGAACTTCTCGACGACCTCTTCGGCGTCGAAACGTTCGCGCGGCAGGGCTCCGGTCAAGGCGAGCTGCCACTGCGCTTGAGGCGTTGCGATCTTCGGAACCAAGATCCCCGGCGTGTCCATCACTTCGAGCTTCGGCTGAACGCGGAACCACTGCAGCGACCGCGTGACCCCGGCCTTGTCTTCGGTCTTCGCCGCGGTGCGGCGGAGAAGCCCGTTGATGATCGAGGATTTGCCCGTGTTCGGGATGCCCACGACCATCGCCCGCATCGTCCCGCTCTCGCCCGTGAGCGCGCCGAGCGCCGCCGCGACGCGCTTCACCGAGGTCTGATCCTTGCCGTTGACCGGGATGGCGGTCCGCCCGCTGCGCTGGTACCACGCCGTCCATTCACGCGTCGCGTGCGGGTCGGCAAGGTCCTCGCGGCCCAGCAGGACGACGCGCGGCTTGTGCGGCGCCAGCCGGTCGAGCGCGGGATTCGACGACGCGCGCGGCACCCGCGCGTCGAGCACCTCGATGAGCACGTCCACGATGCGCAGCCGCTCCCCGAGCTTGCGCATCGCCTGCGCCATGTGGCCGGGGTACCACTGGATCGTCGCTTGCAGCGCCCGTTCGTCGTCGCCCGCCATCACAGGCGCCGCGGCGGCCAGATGCCCACCAGCGCTTTGCCTACCACGTCGCTGTCGTGCAGGACGCCCCAGTTGCGCGAGTCGTCGCTGTCGGCGCGGTTGTCGCCGAGCACGTAATACGCATGTTCGGGGACGACGACCGGCGGCGCGTTGCGCTTGTCGCGAAACTGCACGTACGGCTCGGCAAGCGCGCGCCCGTCGATGATGACGACGCCGTCGCGCACGTCCACGCGCTCGCCCGGCAGTCCGACGATGCGCTTGATGTACGTCTCGGTGGTGGGCGCGTCGTGCCGGAACGCGACGATATCGCCGCGCCGCACCGGACCGAACCGGTACGCGAGCGTGTTGATCAGCACGATCTCACCCGCGTGCACGCGCGGCTCCATCGATAAACCGTCCACCGGCGACGTCCGCATGAAGAATGCGGCGGCTATGAGCAGCAGCACCACGAGCTGCGCGGAAAGCGAAACGACAGTCCGCGTCCTCGCCACGCCCGCCACGTTCGTTGCGCTAGCGCAGAATCCTGATTCGGTTCAGCGGGTAGAACAGCAGGAACGCGTGGCCCGTGAACGATGCTTTCTCGCCTTTGCGGGGGCCGTTCTGGAACGTGCCGCCGACCTGCGCGAAGCCCCAGATGTGCGAGTCTTCCGAGTTGTTGCGGTTGTCGCCGAACATCAGGTAGCAGCCGTCCGGAATGCGGTCGGGCGCGCTCCACTTCTCTTTGGGCGGAACGTTCGCCATCGCCGGGTCCAGCGGGGTGCCGTTCACGTACACGCCGTAGTTCTTCACCTCGAGCTCGTAGTCGGGCTTGTCGGCGATGTACGGTTCCGTCATCGCGGCGCCGTTGCGGTAGACGACGCCGGCGTGCACGCGGATCTGATCGCCCGGAAGGCCGATCGTGCGTTTGATGAAGTCGTTGGAGCTGACGATCGGCGGCGGGAACACGACGATGTCGCCTTCGTGCGGCTTCGTGAAACGGTACTCGAACTCGTTGACGAGCAGCACGTCGTGGATCTGCAGCGTCGGCTCCATCGACCCGCTGGGGATGAAGAACGTGCGCACGACGAACGTGATGAGGAACAGCGCGACGAGGCCCGCGACGATGAACGCGTCGAGATACTCGCGGACCACCGTCCGGGCGGACGGAGACGTACGGCTCTCGACGCCGGGAGCGACGGGAGTTCCGGGGCGTATGCTGATCGCCACGCGCACGATCGCGAAGACTGCGATGAGCGCGAGCAGTTCGAGCGGGGTCACGGGAAGACCGCCTTACTTGGCGGTCTTGCGCTCCGTCTTGCGGTCGACTTTGCGCTCCTTGATGCGTGCGGCCTTACCGACCTTGTCGCTCAAGTAGTAGAGGCGCGCGCGCCGCACGATGCCGCGCTTCGACACTTCGATGCGGTCGATGCGCGGGCTGTGCAGCAAGAACGAGCGCTCGACGCCGACGCCATGGGCGATGCGGCGGACGGTGATCGTCTCGGCGAGCCCGCCGTTCTTGCGAACCGTCACGACGCCTTCGAACATTTGGATGCGCTCTTTGCCGCCCTCGACCACGCGCTGGTAAACCTTGACGGTGTCGCCCGGGCGGAAATCCGGGACGGTCGGCTTTTCCTGTTCCTTCTGGATCAGGTCGAGTACGTTCATGACAGCTCTCTGACGAACAGCGAAAACGCCGCATGGAGCGCGGCGGGCAACCCCGGTAGTGTACCACGGACCCCCTACTCGGGCAAGGCCGGAAGGTTCTCATCGCCGGGCCGGGGGCGGTTCCGCTCGGTCGCTCTGGCGCGCGATTGCTCGCGGCGCCACTCCGCGATCTTCGCGTGGTCGCCGCTGAGGAGCACCGCCGGAACGTCCACCCCGCGGAACGTGGGCGGGCGCGTGTAGGCCGGGTGGTCGAGCTCACCGGCCGTCCAGGACTCGGCGGCGGCGGACTCCGCGTCGATCGCGCCGGGGATGAGCCGGACGGTCGCGTCCAGGAACGCCATCGCGGCGATCTCGCCGCCGGTCAGGACGAACTCGCCCAATGAGACTTCCTCGATCGGGTAGAGCTCGCTCAGCCGCTCGTCCACGCCCTCGTAATGGCCGCAGATCAGGATTAGCCGGTCGAGGGCCGACCACGCCGCGGCGTCGGCCTGGCGGAATACCGGGCCGCTCGCGGAGGTGAGGACGATCCGGCGGCGCTCGTCCGGCGGCGCGGCGGCGAGGATCGCGTCGAGCGTGCGCGCCAGCGGCTCGATGCGCAGCACCATGCCCGGGCCGCCGCCGTAGGGGCGTTCGTCGGCGCGCTCGCGGCCTTCGAGCGCATCGAGCAGGTGGTGCAGGCGGATGTCGACCAGGCCGTGCTCCACCGCGCGTCCGGCGATCGACAACCCGATCACCGGCGCGAACATCTCCGGGAAGAGCGTGACGACGTCGACGTGCAAGACCCCCACGTGCCGTTCTTCGACCGCCTGCGTCGCCTGCTCCCGGGGCCGGTGCCGTCGGATGACTTCGCTCGCGGCACGCGCGCGCTCGAGCGCGGGCGGCTCGAGGAGGCCGAAACGGTGTTCGCCGAGGTGCTCGCCGCCGCGGCAACGTCCGCCGAGATCGCCGCGGTGCGCAACAAGCGCGCGATCCTCGCGATTCGAAAGCACGACATCGTGCGCGCGGTCGACGAGCTCATCGGCGCGCTCGA
>JAXDMB010000486.1:0-5264 GCA_034666325.1 Vulcanimicrobiota bacterium | reverse complement strand
GCCGCGTACACCGCGTACTCGACGTTCATCGTCGCGGCGTTGCGCACGCAGCATCTGAGCACCGTGCAGATCGCGCTGGTGTGGTCGGCGTACGGCATCGCGGCGTTCGCCGGCGCGATGTACGTCGGGCGGCTCGTGGCGGGGCGATTCCGGCTCATCGCGTTCGCGCTCGCGCTCGGCGTCGCGGCGGTCGGGAGCCTGCTCGGCGCGCTGCCGTCGGTCGCGGCGGCGATCGTGGGCGCGCTCGGCGTGGGACTCGGCTTGGCGGCATCGCCGGCGATCGCCAGCGCGCTCGCGCGGTCGCGCAGCTCCGCGGCCACCGGCGCGGCGGCGTTCGTCGCGGTGACGACGATCATGTCGGTGGGACAGATCGTCGGGCCGCTCGCGGCGGGCGCAGCCGCCGACCGTTTCGGCGCGGCGATCGTGCCGCTCGTCGCGTTCGCGATCTATGCCGCTGCGACGGGATTCGCGCTGCTCGACGGTTCGGTGCAGCAGCGCGAAGCCGTGCTGGAGCGCCTTCGCGGCGACGGCGCTCGGACGTGATACTGCCGAATGCCGCGCGCGTAGCAGGGCCGCGCCGCCGCGCCGCGCCAATGCGATCTCCGTGACGCAGCAAGCAGATCCGGATCCTGCGCGCGCGATCGACGACGTCGCGGCGGGACTCCCAACACGTTGTCCCAGATTGGTCGCTTATGGAGTAGCGCCGTCCGCGCGCGTCGCTCGGAATGGCATGATGCCCCATTCGCCGTCGACGTACGCATACACGGATGTTTCAGCCGGATTCGTCTGGGGCTGCAGTTTGAGCGCTTGTTCGCGCAGCCTCGGCGTGGGCCAATCCGCTACGGTTTGAGTGCTCCACCAGATGCGGACGTCGCGGATTATCGGTGCCCCGCGGCCGCGCCTGGCGGCCCGTGGCGGTCCCAACGCGAGCCGCGTCACACGCAAGCGCGTGTAACACACGAACGGCCAGCCTTCGGCGTTGCCAGTCGCCGCAGCGTCGGTATAAAAGAACTGCTGTCCGAATCGTGTGACGTTGTATCGGTCGCCCCGCGAATCGTCACTGCGAAACAGAACCCCCGCGGTCACGAGTTGGTCCATCACTGATTTTACCGCCAATACGCGCGAATCTGCCATGCGCGTATGCGGGACGATCGCCACCCACAGCGCCTGAAACGCCGTGAGGTTGTTGACGATGTCCAGGTTGACGGCGGGATAGTACGTTCCCGTCGCCAGCCGCTCGGGGTACCAGCCGAGCGGGATGCAGTCATGGTACTGCTCCTCGATGTAGTCGTGGACGCGATCCGACAAAGTCTTAGGCGCATGCCGCGCCCGCGACGCCGCGACAGCGCCAATCGCAACTTCAACCGCGGCGGTCATGCAAAGCACGACCACAAGGCGGTTCAACCCGCGGATCACGCGCCGGGCACTATCGCGAATACCATGACGGTCGAGCACTCCTCTGGCGACGACACCACACGTTTAAGATCATAATAGCTCGCGAACGTGACCGATTCCCAGCCCTGACCGAGCATGACGTCCCTGACGTCGCTCAGCGGAAACGTTTGCAGAAACACTTCGTCCGGGTCGGTGTGCTTCGTTACCGGCTTGCCGTCCTTGGGCGCCGCGAGGACCTCCCCAAAACGCGCCTCGTGCCATTCGCAGGGTCGCAGAATGACGGGGATGACACGCACCTTTCTTTGCTCGTGACGCTCCATTGCCCGCGTCACCTCGCTCCCGTAGCAGTATTGCGAAGCCAAGAAGTCGGGGCTGACCAGCAGCAGGATGATGTCCGCGCGCTCCATGTGCGCGTCGATCGCGTGGTCAATGACAGCGCCCGCGCGGATGCGGCAGTCGTGCCAGGTCTCGATGACGCCCTGATTCTTGAGCATCGCAAGGGCCACTTCGACACGGTCCCGCAGGGCCTCGTCGGCGTGCGAGTATAGAAAACACGACGGCCACGGCGCTCATCTTCATCGCGGGCCTCGGCGCTGCTTGCAGGTCGTCGGCCCCCGCACTCGAGTCGCCTGGTCGCATGGTTCCCCCATGACTCCCCCAAAGCGAAATGCCGCCTGAAGAGAGACGGCATTTTGTGCCTGGTTTCTGGAGCCGACGGCCGGACTCGAACCGGCGACCTGCTATTTACGAAACAGCTGCTCTACCAACTGAGCTACGTCGGCGAATCGCGTCGAGAGTGCCGGTCGCGTTGCCGGGAGAGCGTCGGGCCCACCGTTGGACCACGCTTCCCGCCGTGGCGACCGCCCTAGATTCGCGCGCGTCCCCTCGTTCCCTCCGCTCGTGCGCCGGCTTCGAGTCCGGCAGTCGTGTAGACGCCAAGTGATCGCCGCCGTTGCGGAACGCGCCGTCTAGCGCGGACGAGGCAGGTCCCCGCCCTGCAGCGCCTAAAGACTATCTTGGCTTGTCCGGCGCTACAAGCATTCCTGACGCGTGCGGCGCGGCGCCTCCCGGGGACTCAAAAGATGCCGAACCGTGCCGTGCTCGTTCACGGATACAGCGAGACGTCCATCGCGGCGTACGCGCGCTTCCCCGCCGTGCTGAAGCAAACCGCACCGGAGCTGGAAGAGGTCGTGTTGTCGGCGTTCAACTCGCTCGACGACGGCGTCACGATCGACGATCTGGCCGACGCGCTCGAAAAGCGGATGCGCTTTCTCGAGGATACCCGCGGTTGGAAAACCGCCGACACGGTGTTCATCTGCCACTCCACCGGCGCGCTCGTCGCGCGGCGCTGGCTGCTCAACCGCATCGCAACCGCCCGCGACATGCCGACCCACTTCATCACGATGGCGGGTGCGAATCACGGTTCGAGCCTTGCGCAGCTCGGCCCGACACCGCTCGGCTACGCGCACCAGTATTTGCTGAAACACTCGCTCGGCGTCGGACGCCTCGTGCTGCGCGACCTCGATTACGGAAGCACCTTCTTGCTGCGGCTGAACCGCGAATGGCTCGCGTCACGCTACGGCGACGAGACGGGCGCCGGCGCACGCGACGCGCGCATGAGCGCGATGAATCTGTTCAGCATGGGCGGCGATTCGAAGGGCGAGGATCCCGCCGTGAAACTGCTGTGGGCGTCGAACGAGGTCGGTTCCGACAACACCGTGCGCATCAGCGGCGCAAACCTCAACTACACCTATCTCATCGCGGACCAGGCGGCCGGAACGCTCAAAGCGGTGCCGAGCGAGCCGCAAGCGCATCTCGTCGTTCCCGGCAAGTCGCATTACGGTTCCGAAAGCGGCGTCATGGCATCGAACGTCGCTCCGGCGGATGCGCCGATGCAAGCCATCCGCGACGCGCTCGACGTCGCCAACCCGCATCTCCCCGCCGGCCGCGCGGCGCGCACGTACGATGACGTTCGCAGCGCGTGGGACGCGCGCACCCTCGGGTGGCGGCAACGGAACCGCGAGGACGCGAACTCCACCGTCGTCTTTTATCTGCACGACCGCGGCGGCACGCCGATCGACGACTGCTTCATCGGCTTCTTGGACGCATCGGTCAAAGGCCTCGACGCCGAGCATCCACACAAGGACCAGAACATCCTCGTTGCGGCGCTGCAAGCGGTCTCCGACGCGATTCTCAGCCGCCAGCCGCTGCACAACGACTTCCAGCGCGGCTCGTACTCCTTCTATGTCAACGAGCCGACGTTCAACGCCATGCCGCTGCACCAAGTCACGATCGAAGCGCACAGCGGCAGCGGCGTCGTCACGTACGGCCCGCTGAACTACCGCGTCGACCACGCGACCGTCGGCCACATGATCTACGCCAACCAGTTCACCTACGTCGACATCTCGATGCCGCGCATCACCGACGCGTCGTTCGTCGTGTACGACACGACCACCAAACGGCCCGATGACGAGCCCACCTGGCCACCGTTCAACGCCGAGGGCCGCATCGCACCGCCGGCGGAGCTCGGCGACTATCCGCCTCCGGCGCCCAAACCCGACACCAGACGCATCTGATCAAAGTGCGGAGCCGCTCGAACGCCGGCCGCCGAAATGCGAGCAGCCAAAAAGGCCGGGCCGCCGGGGCCGCTCGCCGAACCAACGCGACGTGACCCGTCGTGCCGCCGCTCTCGTCGCGCTCGCCGCGGCATGGTTGGCTCCGGCGTGCTGCGCCGCGTCCGAACGGCCCGCGCCGTCGCCCGCCCGCGCCGCCGCGGCGGCCGTCGAATCCACCGCCATCCCGACGGCGATCGTCGACGCACCGATCCCCGCGGCCACACCGGCGCCCGCGAACGCATCGCTGCTGCGCCCCGCGAAGCTGCGCGCCACATTCCGCGTGCCGCGCGCCGCAACGCCGCTCTACATCGGCACGCCATGGTTCGTCCGCGACCTCACGGCCACCATCACGGGCCCCGGCGGACGCCGCGACACGCTCCCCGCCACCGCCGGCCTTCCCGGCCACATGCTCGGCCTGCGCCTCCCGGCCGACGCCTGGCAAGCGGACCGCATCGACATCGACGCCACGACCGTGAGCACCGCGGCACCGCCGTACCTGCTCACGGCCGAACAACTCGCGCTGATCGGCTGGCGCAACTGGCCGTACGCCGCGCTCTTCGGCCTCTTCGCGGCGCTAGCGCTCCTCGCCGCAGGGCTCGCACTGACCCGGCGCTCCGCCGCCGCCGGCTGGTACGCCGTCGCAGCCGCGGCGCAAGCCGGCCTGCTGGTTCCGTGGCTCGGCGTCGTGCGGCCGCCGCCGGAACTCAGCCAGCCGCTGCACGCCGCGCTGCAATCCGCGGTCTTCATCGCGCTCACCGCGTTCACGCTCGCGTACCTGCGAAGCATCCGCCTCGCGCGCAGCACCACGACGATCGTCTGGATGCTCGTCGCGCTGAACGTCCTCGCGGCCGCCGCGGGCGACGTGCTGCAAGACCTCTATCCGCTGCCCGACCTCGCGACGCAAGCGTTCGTCGCCGCGCTGCAGCTCGCGTACGTCGCGCTCGGAATCACGGCGGCCCGCAACACCATCCCAGGCGCATGGTGTTACCTGACTGCAACGTCACTCGCGGCGCTCGGCTCCCTCACCGGCGCCGTTCCGTCGCTACCGGCAGAGGTGCAGCAGTGGACCCCGCCAGCCGGTGCGGCGATAGAAGCCCTGTTGCTCGCACTAGCGCTCATCGCGCTCGTCACACGACCCGCCGCGAAACGCACGCACGGAGAAGAAGCAGCCGACATCGCACACCGACGCACGCAGCCCGACGAAATCGAAATCGCACCTGAACACGACCGCACGCCCGCGCACCGGCCCGCGCA
>JAXDMB010000485.1:0-6006 GCA_034666325.1 Vulcanimicrobiota bacterium | reverse complement strand
AACAGCAACCGCAGATTGCTCGCGAAGCGCGCGGCGTCGGCGGATCTTTCGCCGGGCGGGCGCTACGTGCTGGTGTGGGACGAGCCGTCGCGCCACTGGTTCACGATTCGCACGAGCGACGGCAAGCGCGTCGAGCTCGCGCCGCGCGCGGGCGTCGCGTTCCACATGGTGGACGACGACCATCCTGCGCCGCCGCCGGCATACGGCACGGGCGGCTGGCTCGCGGGCGACCGCGGCGTGCTGATCTACGATCAGTACGACGTGTGGCTCGCGAACCCGGACACGGGCGCCGCGACGAACCTCACGCACGGTGAAGGGCGCAAGACGCGCACCGTGTACAGCCCGGTCAGCACGGACCCGGAAGCGACGTCGTTCCCCGCGGATAAACCGCTGCTGCTCTCGCTGATCGACACGCGCACCTACGCCAGCGGCTACGCGCGCGTCGCGCCGGGCGGCGGCGTACCGGCGAACGTGTTCAAGGCCAACGAGCTCGTCCAAGGCATCCGCACGGTGTTCAACGCGCCGCTGCACAACATGGGGACCGCGCCGATCGCCGCGAAGCACGCCGACCGGTACGTGTTCGCACGCGAGACGTTCCGCGACTACCGCAACCTCTGGGCCACCGACTCGTCGTTCCGCACGATCACGAAAGTCACCGACGCGAACCCGCAGCAGGCGAAATACCGCTGGGGCACGGAGCGCCTCATCGACTACAAGTGCACGGACGGCAAACCGATGCGCGCGGTGATGCTGGTGCCGGACGGGCTCAAAGCCGACCGCAAGGCGCCGATGCTCACGTACTTCTACGAGACGTGGGCGAGCATGTACCACACGTTCTACTCGCCCGCGCCCGGAACGAGCCCGAACTTCATCCGCTACGTGTCCAACGGCTACGTCGTGCTGCTGCCCGACGTGCGCTATCGCATCGGGCACCCAGGCGCCAGCGCGATGGAATGCATCATGCCCGCGGTCGACGCGGCGCTGCGCTTCAACTACGCCGATCCCGCACGCCTGGGCGTGGCGGGCCACTCGTGGGCCGCGTACCAGATCAACTACATGCTCACCAAGACGCACCGGTTCCGCGCCGCGGAGGCGGGCGCCGCGGTCGACGACATGATCAGCGCGTACTCTGGCATTCGTCTGGAGAGCGGCGTCGTGCGCGAGTCGCAGTACGAGCACACGCAGTCGCGCATCGGCGCGACGCCGTGGGACCGGCCCGACCTCTATCTCGAGAACTCGGGCCTCTTCGGCATCAAGAACGTCACGACGCCGTACCTCACGATCCACAACGATCTCGACGGCGCGGTGCCGCAGTTCCAGGGGATCGAGTACATCACCGCGATGCGCCGGCTCGGCAAGGAAGCGTACTTGTTCTCGTTCGACGGCGAGGACCACAACCTCAAAGGCCGCGAGCAGCAGAAGTACTGGACCGTGCACCTCGACGAGTGGTTCGACCACTGGCTCAAGGGTGCGCCGCGTCCGGCCTGGATGAACGGCATCGACTACCTGCACCGCGGCGAGCGCAACGTGCGCCCGCTGTACGGCGAGTCCGACTGAGTGGCGGCGGGCCGCCGCGGTACGCGCTCCTGATCCGCGCGCCGCGGCGGTACGCGCCCCTGATCGGCGCGCTCGCCGCGGTCGCGCTGATCTCGCTCGCCGCGGCGGCGTTGTCCGCGTGCGCGCGCTCCGCGCAATCCGTGCCGCCCGCGCTGCGAATCGCGATCGTCAGCGAGCCGCACAGCCTGTTGCCGCTACTCGGGCAGTCGATCCCGGACAACGAGATCCTGCGGCTCGTGTACGATCCGCTGATTTCGTGCGACCGCGCCGGCAATCCGGTTCCGGCGCTCGCCGCTGTCGTCCCGACGCGCACGAACGGCGGCGTTTCACGCGACGGCCTCACCGTCACGTATCATCTGCGGCCCGGCGTGCGCTGGCACGACGGCACGCCGTTTTCCAGCGCGGACGTCGCCGCGTCGTTCAACGCCGTGATGGACCCGCGCAGCGTCGTGCAGTCGCGGCACGGCTACGACTTCGTCGCGCGCGTCGAGACGCCCGATACGCACACCGTGCGCTTCCGGCTGAAGCGTCCGTTCGCGCCGTTCGTCGGCACGGTGTTCGCGGAGAGCGACGCGCCGTACTATCTCGCGCCCGCGCACCTGCTCGGCAACGGTCCGCTCGTGCAGTCGCCGCTCAACGGCACGCCGGTGGGAACCGGCCCGTACCGCGTGACGCAATGGGCGCGCGGCGACCGGCTCGAGCTCGCGGCGAACGAAGCGTACTGGAACGGCCGCCCACCGATACCGCGAATCACCGTGCGCTTCATCCAGGACGAGAACACGGAGCTCGTCGGCTTGCGCGGCGGCGACATCGACGCGGTGATCGGCCTTTCCGCCAACGCTGCGGCGCAAGCGCGCACGATTCCGCACGTGCGCGTCGCGACGTCGCCGCTCAATGCGTACTGGGGCGTGATGATGAACAACCAGCCCGGTCACGCGACCGGCGACGTGCGCGTGCGGCGCGCGCTCGCCGCGGCGATCGACGCGCGGTCGTTCCGCGACAACGTCACGCACGGTTTCTACGCGCCCGCGATCGCCGATCTGCCGCCGGTGCTCTGGGCCGCGGATCGCACGCTGCGTCCGATCCGGCACGACGTCGCGGACGCGCGCCGGCTGCTCGCGGCCGCGGGCTACGGCCCCGCGCACCCGCTCGCGCTCGATCTCGCGATCCTGCAGTCGTCGCAAACGCATCGCGTGGAGGCCGTCGCGCTGCAGAGCCAGCTCGCCGCGGTCGGTGTCGAGGTGCGCGTCCATGCGTATCTCGGCAACGTGTTCGACGCGCCGCCGTCGCAAGGCGGCGTCCTCACGCGCGGGCGCTACGACCTCGCGCTGTACGGCTGGTACGCGGGCATGGACCCGGACGACAGCGGGCAGTTCCTGTGCGACCAGCGCCCGCCGGCCGGCTACGACCACTCGTTCTACTGCAGCGCGGACATGGACGCGGCGCAGCGCGACGCGCTCGCGTCGTACGACGAGCGCGCACGCAAAGGCGCGTACGCACGAATCGAAGCGCTGCTGCTGCGCGACGTCCCGATCCACTTCCTCGGCTCGCCGATCGCGATCTCGGCGCTGCGCGACGACATCAGGGGCTTCTCACCGTCGCTCGTCACGCAAACGGCGAACGCGCAGCGCTGGACCCGAGGGCGGTAGCTGTCCGACTTCGTTTTGCAACCGGCGCCGCTCGTCGTCGTTGCGCCACGGTTTGCGGTGCAGCGGCTCCGATGAGTCCGTGCGAATGCGTTCGAACACCGCTTTGTTGGTCTCGATCTCTGTTCGAGAGAATGACGATTCGGGCCAGCTCGCTCGAACGCCGAAATCCAGGCACGGTACCGTGAGCTCCGGCAGCGCCCACTGATTCGCGTAGCGCGCACGGAAACGATGCGTCCACTCCACGTGCTCGCAGCCGTAGCCGGTGAAGCGCGTGTCGAGATACCCGACCTCGTTCAGCGCCGTTCGCGTCGTGATCGTGCAGTGGCCGCCGAACGCCGTCCCTTGATACGGGTCGTCGGCCGTGCCGCTTCCGGCGGGCGAATACCCGTAACAGTAGTTCACGTGGTGCCAGCGCTGCGCCGCCGCGATCCAGACGGCGTCCCATCCGCCGGCGACGGGCCATGTGTCGTCTTCGAGCAGCACCAGCACGTCGCAGCCGGTGCGCGTCGCGAGAAAATAGAGCGCGCGGTTCTTGTTCCAAGCGCAGCCCCGGCGCGGCCCGGTGATCGTGGTGATGCCCGCGCCGCGCGCCCAGGACACGGTGTCGTCCGTGCTGCCGTCATCGGCGATCACCAGCTCGTACGGGACCTGCGTGTGCCGCTCGATCTGCGCCACGCAGCGCCGTAGCGCCGGCACGCGGTTATAGGTGATGACGCCGATGCCCAGACGTGCGGCGTCCGGCACGCTACGCGCGCTCGCTGCCCGCTCCGCCCGCGCTCACCAAAGCCGGCTCGGTTCGCTGCGCAGCGCCGTTCGTGCGCTTCGCGCCGCGCCACGCTGCGAATCCTTGAAGCCAAATCTCGAATGCGGCGGCCGTGAGAAAATAACGGTCGCCGAACGTCTGGCCGACCGCTGCTTGGCGCACGGCGTCGCGCCAGTTTTCGCGGCTGGTGATACCGAGCGAGACGATGCGCGGGTCGTCGCACAGCAGATCCATCCACGACTGCGAGCGCCGGAGCCCCTCGACGAACGGCCACGTGCCGATCGCCTTGCCCGCACGGCGGCGGATCCGTTCGGGCAAGACGCCCTTGAGCGCGCGCCGCTGAAGATAGCGGTCGCAGCGCGGGCGAAGTTTCTGCTCCGGCGGAACCGCCTGCATGAACTCGACGAGCGGCCGGTAGAGCAGCGGCGTTCGCACGACGTGCTCCTCGAGCGTCGACGCGCCGGCGGCCATCGACAGCGAGCCCATCCAGATCGTGTCCCACACCTCCTGCGCGCCGGGCGCCGAGCAGCGCGTCGCGACGCGGCGCCAGTTGCGGTCGTCGAAGCGCATCGTTCGCAGGTACACGCCGTCGAGCCACGGCGGTAGCGGCACCGGCGCGTCGCTCTTGATCTGTCTGTTCCGAAGATGGCTCAGCGCCGGCATCACGAGCGCGCGCGAGATCCAATAGGACAGGGAGCGATTGTTGCCCGTCTCCTTGCTCCAGTCGCGCACGCCGCGCACCGCGCCGGCGACATCGCCGCAGAAGAGCGGATCCGCCAAATGCGTCGGCACCGGCCCCGAGAACGTTCCGAGGATCGCGTCGCCGCCGTCGCCCGTGAGCACCGTCTTGACCCCGTGCTGCGCGAGCAGCGCGCTGCGTTTCTTGCGCACGGCCGCGTGCACGATCGCCGCGCTCGGCTCGCCCAGAAACCCGTCGGGCGGCTCCGAGAACGGCAGCGCCGTGCTGATGTCGATCGGGAACCACGGGATGCCGTACGCGTCCACGACCTCGCGCATCCACGTTTCCTCATTCGCGTCCGGAAACTCCGGGATGACGAGCGATACGGCGCCGATTCGCGCGTCGGGCTCGCGCGCGGCCAAACAGGCGACGGTCGACGAGTCGAGGCCGCCGGAAAGCGAGATCCACGTCGGACCTGCGCGGTCGAGCGACGAGCGAACGCCTTGGGTGAGCAGCTCCAGAAGCCGCGCTTCGTACTCCGCCGTGGAGAGGCGCGGCAGCGGACGCGCAGCCGCGAGATCCCACGTTCGCCGCAGCACCGCGCCGGACGGCGACCAGCGCAGCGTCATACCCGGCAGCAGCCGCTTGACCGCGCGGAACGGCGTTCGCGCGTTGGTGATGTATCCCGTCGCGAGATAATCCGCGAAGTACTCCGGATCGAGCTCGTCGTCGGACAGCAGCTCGATCATGTCGAGCAGGTGCGTGGCGAACAGCAGCTCGCCGGGGCGCTCTTCGTAGAAGAGCGGTGCGAGGCCGAGGCCGTCGTGCGTGAGCAGCGCGGACCGCTCCCGCGCGTCGAACAGCACGAGCGCGTATTCGCCCAGAAGCCGTTGCTGGACGCCGTCACCCCAGCGGCGGTACGCGTGCGCCGCGATCGCAGGCGCGGTCCCTTCGCGGTCGTTGCGCAGACCGAGCTCGCCCCGAAGCGCCGCTTCGTTCGCGATGAATCCGCGGAACAGCACAGCGCACGCGGCGTGTACGGCGGCGCCGTCATCCCGGTCGCCGGGGACGTAGACATGGAGGCCGTCCGTGCCGAGGCGGCCGCAGAACCGGTTCATCGCGACCCTGCCGTCATCGTTCGCCGCCCAGCCGCGCGAGCGCGGCATAGCCGTGCACCGGCCGGTCGAGGACGACCTCGCCGTCGTACTCCACCCACGCGTGCCCGCGAAACGGAATCCGGCGCACGCCGATGACGTGCGCGACCGGAAAACCGGCCGCGCGCAGATACCGGTACAAGGCGAGGGACCGCGCGAGACAGTCGTCCGGCGCGCGCGACGACACGTAGAAGTTCTCCGCCG
>JAXDMB010000484.1:0-2815 GCA_034666325.1 Vulcanimicrobiota bacterium | reverse complement strand
CATGCCGCTGCAGCACGTCAGCGCGCCGGTGCTGCGCGGCATGCTGCGGCCGTCCAACGGTGCGCGCTATCTGGAGATCGTCGAGGATTTCCGCCGCCGCGTGCCTGGTATGACGATGCGCTCCACGTTCATCGTCGGGTTTCCCGGCGAGACCGAGGAGCACGTCGCGGAGCTCGAGGCGTGGATCGAGCGCGCCGAGCTGGATCGCGTCGGGTTCTTCGTGTACTCGCGGGAGGACGGGACGCCGGGCGCGGATTTGCCGGACCAGGTTTCCGAGCGCGAGAAGCGCCGGCGGCTGCTGCGGCTTCGCGACGCGCAGCGGCGCGCGTCGGAGCGGGCGCGCGCGAAGCGCGTCGGGCAGGTCGTGCGCGTGCTCGTCGAAGAGCGGCGCATCCTGCGCAAGACGGATCCGCTCGCGGTCGGGCTGCGCTCGTGCGACGTGCTCGTCGGGCGGTCGATGGGTGAAGCGCCCGGCGTCGACGGCGCGATCGCGTTCCGGGGCGACGCGCGGATCGGCGAGTTCGTCGACGTGCGGCTCGGCGGCAACACCGCATTCGATTTCTACGGTGAGCTGGTGCGCTGATGGGGAAGTCGCTCGTGGTCGATCCTCCGCCTCCCGCGCCGCCCGACGACCGTCCCCGGCGCCGACGCTCCGATCCGCCGCCCCCCGGCGGCGGCGGGCACCAATCGCGCTGGAAGACCGCGCTCGCGTACGCGCTCGGCGTGCTGCTGATCGTCGTCGGTTTGGTCTTCGGCGGCGTCGCGTATCGCGTGCTGCACGACCATCTTCCGCCGCCCACCACGTTCAGCGAGATCTTGATTCCGCCGCCCGCGTCGGTGTTCGGCAAGGAGCGCATCTACGTGATGCTGCTCGGCACCGACTTCAACCGCGACGAGAAGGGGATGCCGTACTCCAAGGGCGCGCGCAGCGACACCATCATGGTGCTCGGCATCGACTTTCCCAGCAAGTCGATGAAGCTGATCTCGGTGCTGCGCGACACCGAAGCGATCGTCAACGGGCGCGACGAGAAGATCAATCAGGCGTACTCGGACGGCGGCGTGAAGCTCGCGGATCAAGTGCTCGGCGAGTTCGCGGGCTTGCCGAAGAACGAGCGCGGCACGTCGTTCGACCGCTACATCGTCGTCAACGCGAACGGGCTCAAGGACTTCGTGAACGCGATCGGCGGCATCGAGGTGCCGGTCACCGAGACGATGGACTACGACGACAGCTGGGGTCAGCTCCACATCCACTTCAAGCCGGGACTGCAGCACATGGACGGGCAGAAGGCGATGGAGTACAGCCGCTTCCGGCACGACGCGTGCAGCGATCTGTGCCGCACCCAGCGCCAGCAGCAGATCATCCATATCACGATGGCCAAGCTGAAGTCGCAGAAGCTCAACAGCCTCGTGCACATCGTGCCGCTGATCGGCGCGATCAACAAGAACGTCAAGACCAACTTGACGTTCAACGAAGAGCAGTCGCTCGCGTGGGCGTTCCGCAACGCGAACGTCGCCGACCTCAGCAAAGCCGAGACGCTCAAGTACGTCGACACCAAGGAGACGACGTACGGTGGTGAGGTCGCGATCCCCGATGCGGCGCAAAAGGCGAAGCTGTTCGCGGAGCTGGTCGGGCCGTACGGAAACGTCACGCCGCCGCCCGCCACCGCGCTGCAGGCCGTCAAGCCCGCGAGCGTGCACGTGGTCGTGCAGAACGGCAGCGGCGTGTCCGGGCTCGCGACCTCGGTGTCGGAGAAGCTCACGAAGCTCGGCTACGTCGTCGACTCGGTGGGGAACGCGGACACGTTCGGCTACGACACGACGCAGATCCGGCCCGCGACCAGGGTGCCGAACGTCGGCGAGCGCGTGCGCGCCGACCTGGGCGTGCCGGCCGCAACCGTGGCGCCGGCGACCGACGCGACGCCGGGACCGCGCACCGTGGTGACCGTGATCGTCGGCCGCGACTACGCGACCGCGAGCGCGACCGCGGCGCCGACCTCCTCGGTCGCCCCGGCGCGCCGCTAACCCGTGTCGCGCCCGGCGCTGGCCGCGGCGGCGTTCGCGCTCGTCGCGGTCGTCGCGCTCGGCTATGCCGCGCGGCGGCTGTGGATCAAGTCCGACGACCTGCTGCGGCCGGTCGTCGTGCTGCGCGGCGCGGATGCCGCCGCGCTCGTGCGGCCGTCCCTCGGCGCACGCATCGGCGCCGTGCTGGGAAACGCGCCGCCGGCGCCCGGCCCGCCGCCGCGGCTCGTGGCGCTGACGTTCGATGACGGGCCGTACCCGGTCACCACGCCGCTGCTGCTCCAGACGCTGCGCGATTTGCGGGCGCCGGCGACGTTCTTCCTGATCGGGCGCGACGCCGAGCAGTTCCCCGGCCTGGCTCGCGCGATCGCCGCGGACGGCCATGAGATCGCCGACCACACGCTGACCCATCCCGACCTGGACCGGCTGAGCGACGCCGCCGTCACGGGCGAGCTGCGCGCCGGCGCGGCCAGCCTCGAGCGCATCGCGCCCGATCCCGCCGAGCGGCGGCTGTTCCGCCCGCCGCACGGGCGCTATACGGTCGCCACCATCACCGCGGCGCAGGCGGCCGGCTTCGACACGGTGCTGTGGAACGACGACCCGGGCGACTGGCGCGCCGTGCCACCCGGCGTCTTGCGCGACCATCTCCTCGCGCACGCGACCGCGCCCGAGATCGTGTTGCTGCACAGCGGGCGCCAAGCGACGATCCTCGCACTGCCGGAGGTCGTCGGGGCATTCCGGCGCGCGGGCTACCGGTTCGTGACCGTCGGTGCGCTGCTGCGCGAGGTGCCGCCCG
>JAXDMB010000483.1:0-8270 GCA_034666325.1 Vulcanimicrobiota bacterium | reverse complement strand
AGCGCCGCCGCGCGCCCCTCCTCGTTGATCGCGCGCTGTTGCGCGGTCGCGGCTGCGATCTGCGCGTCCAAATCGGCGAGCTCCGCCTCGAGGTCCGGATTTCGCAGTCGCGCGATCGCCGTTCCGGCGGTGACGCGCGTCCCGGCACGCACGAGCACGCCCGCGACGAGCCCGTCGCTCGGCGCAGCAACGACTGCGATGCGCCCCGGAACGAAAGCGCCGGCCGCGGAGATGCTCCGCACCAGCGTTCCGCGCCGCACGACGTCGGTCACCACCGCCGCGCGCTCGACGGCCGGAACGACGGCGCGCGGGTGGACGAGCGCCACGGCGCCGTACGCGCCGATTGCCGCGAGGCCAAGCGCTCCGACGATCGCGAACGGTGTCGCCGGCAGTTTGCGGCCGCGCACACGAACGACGTCCATCACTCGTACCTCAGCGCGACGACGGGATCGACCCGCGCCGCACGCCGGGCCGGAAGATACGCGGCGATACCGATGGAGCCCGCGATGATCGCGAGCACGGTGAGCCCGGTGAGCGCGTCGACCGGCGCGTCGACATCGAGAAATTCTTTGAGCGCCCAGGCGGCGAGACCGGCGAACACGAGGCCGACCACGATGCCGGCCGCAGCCAAGCGGAGCGCGTCACGCAGCACCATCGTGACGATCGCGCGCGGGCCCGCTCCGAACGCGGCGCGTATCCCGATCTCGCGCGTGCGCCGGGCGACGCCGTACGAGACGACCGCATAGATTCCCGCGACGGCGAGACTGAGCGCGATTGCCGCGAGCGCGGCCAGCATGACGTCGGTGAGCCACCGGTCGAGTGCATCGACCGCGCGCTCGTGCTCGAGCGAGGTCGCCGTCACCCGGGGCATCGTCGCATCGGCTGCGCCGACAGCGGCGGTGACCGCCTCCGCGACCTGCTGGGTGTTGAGCGGCGTGCGCACGACCAGCTTCACCCAACTCAAGTTTGGAATCTGCGCCAGCGGCGCGTACAGCGTCGGCGCCGCGCGCGTGGCGACGTGCGGCCGCATGTCGCCCACGACGCCGACCACGGTACGCGGGCGCACCGGCACGTCGAGCGTCGACATCTCGGCGGTCAGCTGTCTGCCGATTGCCGCGCGCACGCCGCCGAGGTACCGTTCGGCGAACGAGCGGCTCACGATCGCAACGGCGGCGCCGCTCGGGACGTCCCGGCGGCTGAAGTCGCGGCCGGCGAGCAGCGGGATGCGCAGCGTGCCGAAGTAGCCGTCGGACACCGTGTCGACGTCGGCGATCGGTTCGTTGCCGGGCGCGTAGTGCGCGCCTTCGACGCGAAACGACGTTTGGGATTCGCCGATGAACGGCGTCGTGAGCGCCCACGCCGTCGACGCGATCCCCGGCGTGGCGTCGACGCGGGCGCGAATCGCCTGCAACAGCGCGTCCGCGCGAGCGGCAGTGTCGTACCGGCGGGGCGACGCGCCGCCGACGAACGCGACCGTCACGTTCGCGGTATCGAAGCCGAGCGGCTGGCGGGCGAGATCGTAATAGCTGCGGGTCGCGATGGCGGCCGCGGCGACGACCGCGATCGCGAGTGCGATCTCGAGCGTGACGAGCGCTCCGCGCAAGCGGCGGCCCGTGCCGGCACTGGAGCGATCCGCGCTCTTCATTGCGGAGACGAGATCGGGCCGCGTGAGCGCAAGCGCGGGTGCGGCGCCTGCGAGCAACGCGGCGAGCACGATCGACAGCCCCGTGGCGGCAAACGTCTTCCAATCGGGTTCCAGATGCTGCAGGTAGATCACGGGCGCGGCCGCGTCGATCAATCCGGCGACGGCGTGAACGAGAACGGCGGCGAGCGCGAGGCCGAGGACGCCGCCGATCGCGACGTGGAGGGTCGATTCCGTCAACAGTTGCGTCAGCAACCGGCGGCGCGATGCGCCGAGCGCGAACCGCGTCGCGATCTCGCCGGCCCGCGAGGAGCCGCGGCTCAAGAACAGGTTCGCGATGTTCGCGCACGCGACCGCGAGCACGGCGAGCACCGCGAGTCCGACCGCGACGAGCGACGGGCGCATCGGCCCGAGGATCGCGTCGGTCACGTGGACCGCGCGCGCGCTCAGGCCCGCGCCGGTGTCGGGGCGCGCAACGGCGAGCGACGCGAAGATGCGCTTGAGATCCGCGTCGACGGCGCCGGAGGGCGCGGTCGGGCGCGCGACGACGAGCACGCTGTGTCCGGTGCGCCGCGCCGCACCCGGCGCCATCGCGACGAAGTAGTCGGCGTGGTCGATCTGCCCGCGCCACAGATCCGCGAATAAGAAGCGCGGCGGGGCCACGCCGACGACCGTCCGCGCCGTGTCGTTGATTCGCACCGTGCGGCCGACGAGCGCGGGATCGCCTCCGAAGCGCGTGCGCCAGAGCTCGTCCGAGATCACGACAGCCGGCGTCGCGTCTCGCTCATCGCGCGCACCGAGCAGCCGTCCGAGCTGCGGGCGCGCCGCATACGCGGCGAAGAAATCTCCGCCGACGCTGGCGCCTCGAACGCTCAGCGGCGGACCGCCGGCGCCCACCAGCGTCCCGCTGACGGGCCGCAGCACGGCGATCGTCTCCAGCGTCCGTGTGTCGCGGCGCAGCGCTTCGTAATCTTCGTATGTGAACGCTTCGCTCGTGTAGCCGTGAACGGAATCGACTTCCCACAGCGCGAGCAGCGAGTCCGGCTGCGCGATCGGCAGCGGCCGCAGCACGACGTTCGCGAGCAGGCCGTACACCGCGCCGTTCGCACCGATCGCGACCGCCGCCGTGAGAATGACGACCAGCGCGAAGACGGGTGTGCGCCGCATGCCGCGCAGCGCGAACGCGACGTCGCGCGCGAGCATCGCTACGCGCTCGCCGAGGCCGGAGAGCACCACGTCGGCGTACGCGCGGAACGCCGCCGCCGCGCCGCCTTCGCGGACGGTTGAGGCGAAATGCGCACGCATGGCCACGCCGTACTCCCGGCGCATGTCGTGCGGACACGCGCCGAGCAACAGATCGAAGACGAGAGCTGCGGCGCGCACGGCCGGCGACCTATCCGAGCGCGGGTAAGAGCCGGCGTTCACGAGCCACCCGCACGACGGATTCCAAACGCTGCGCCTCCGCTTGCGCGACCTTGCGACCGCGCGGCGTCAGGCGGTAGACCCGGCGGCGGTCGTCGTCGCCGTCAATCTCCGCGATCCAGCCGTCGGCCAGAAACTGCTTGATCGTGCGATAGAGCGTCGCCGGTCCCAGCACGACCGCACCGTTCGTCTCGTCTTCGACGACCTTCGCGATCGCGTAGCCGTGCCGCTCGCCGTCCGCGAGGGCGAGGAGAATGTGAAAACCGCTCGATGAGAGCGGCAGACTTTCCTTGACGATCTGGCTGCGCATGCGGCCCTCCGCTGACCGGATATATCCATATCGGGTATACCCGAGTCAGATATATCCGATGCGGAGCTATCTGTCAAGGCCTTGCGCCCAAGACCTTGCGGCGCGAGACACCGCTAGGCGGCCTTTGCGGAGCCGGCCTGAACTAGCGGTCGGGGATTCAGGCCGCCGGGCTGCCGGCCGCGATCGCCTCGGCTGCCGGCGGCACGCGCGTCACCGGCAAGTGCACCACCACGCGGGTTCCGCGGCCTGGGACTGCCTCTATTTCCATGTCGCGTGCGAGGGCTTGGATCAGCCAGAGGCCGCGTCCGCTGCACGACGTGAGGTCGGGCACCGAGCGGAGCGGCGGGATTCCGGGGCCGCGGTCGGCGACGATCAGGACCGCGTCCTCGCCCCGCCAGCTCACGTGAATGCCGACCGCACCCGGCGCGTAGCGGATGACGTTCGCGATCAACTCGCCCGCGATCAGCTCGGCGGCGTCCAGGTCCGACCCGTCGTCGGCCTGCTGCGCGAGGAATTCCCGGATCGCACACCGCGACCGCACCGTTTCGCGAGCGTCGGCTGTGACCATGGACCATTCGGTTGTGACGGACAAGAGGCGCCGGCTTTCCGTGCACCGCCGGGATGTTGGTACGGCAGCGTACATAGGGCTCTTCGGTACGCCGCCGTACACATTCTTTCAGGTCGGGGTGGGCTCGGTCGCTTTTTATCCGCCGCGCGTTCCGGTGCTATCGGCGTCCGCGAAGAGCGCGTTGTACCGCTCGCGCAAATCGCGCTTCAGAAACTTGCCGACGCCCGTGCGCGGGATCGCGTCGAGGAACACGACGCGGTCCGGCGTTTGCCACTTCGCGAGCTTGTCGCCCAGCCAGCCGCGAATCGCGTCCTCGTCCGCGTTCTCGCCTTCGCGCAGCACCACCGCCGCGACCGGACGTTCTTGCCACTTCGGGTGCGGGATGCCGAACACGCACGCTTCTTTCACCGACGGGTGGCCCATCAGGACGTTCTCGACTTCGACCGACGAGATCCACTCGCCGCCGGACTTGATGAAGTCCTTGACGCGGTCGACGATCTCCATGTAACCGTACTCGTCCACCGTCACGACGTCGCCCGTATGGAAGAAGCCGTCCGGCTCGAACGCGGAGCGGTTCGCGAGCTCGTTGTTGTAGTACGACTTCGCGACGGCGTACCCGCGCACGAGCAGCTCGCCGCGCGACACGCCGTCGGCTGGAACGTCGTTCCCGTGCTCGTCGACCACGCGCCACTGCACGATCGGCGAGAAGCGGCCCTGCTTGTAGCGCTCGCGCTTCTGCATGCCGGGATCGCTCGCGAGCTCGGCGATGTCGCGGCTGACGGTACCGATCGGCGACATCTCCGTCATGCCCCACGCGTGGATCGCGTCGATGCCGAGCGCGTTGAGATCGTCCATGAGCGACGTCGGCATGGCGGAACCGCCGATCACCACGCGCGTCAATGAAGGTAATTTCTTCCCTTGCGCTTTGAGCACGTCGCGCACCGCCATCCAGACGGTCGGGACGCCGGCGGACAGCGTGACGCGTTCTTGTTCGCACATCTCGATCACGCCGGCCGGATCGAGCCGTTCCATCGGCATGATGAAATCCGCGCCGGCCATCAGCGCAAGGAACGGCGTGCCCCATGCGTTGACGTGGAACATCGGCACGATCGGCAGCACGCGGTCACGCTCGGAGATGCCGAGCGCGTCGGCCAATCCGGACGCGAGCGCGTGGATGAACGTCGAGCGGTGCGAGAACAGCACGCCCTTCGGATCGCCGGTCGTCGCCGAGGTGTAACAGAGCAGCGCGGCGGCGCGCTCGTCGATCTCCGGCCATTCGTACGTGTCGGGCTCGGGCGTCATCAGCGTCTCGTAGTCGAGCGCGCCTTCGAACGGTTCGGGCGACGCGCCCATCTGCACGAACGTGCGGCCGGAATCCGGCTGCAGCGCGGCGGCGGCTTTGATCAGCTTCGTCAGCGATCCGTCGTAGAACACCGTCGTGTCGCCGGCGTGCTCGAGCACGAACGCGATCTGATCGGGAAACAAACGGATGTTGACGGTGTGCAGCACCGCGCCGATCATCGGCACCGCATAATAGAGCTCGAGGTGGCGGTGGCCGTTCCACGCGAACGACGCGATCCGGTCGCCCGGCTGCACGCCCAGCGTGCGCAGCGCGTTCGCCAGCTTCGCGACGCGCTTCCCGAACTCGGCGTACGTGAAGCGCAGCACCTGGCCGCCGTCGCGCGAGATGATCTGCTTGCGCGGATGCGACCGGATCGCGTGCTCGAAGATCGTCCGGATCGACAGCGGCAGGTCGGACATCGTCGACGGGAGCGCACCGCCGGCCACGGGTGAAAACGTCGTCGCCATCGCGCCCCATTCGCCGCACGCGCGGGCTTCGACCTATTGGGTTCGTCCCTGCGGGCCGAACCCTCGCCCTTTGGGCGAAGCCTACGGGCTACCTTACGAGTGATCGCAGCGATTCGTCTAGGTTTGGGTGGTGGAACTTGTAGCCTGTTGCTAGCGTGCGTTCCGGTAGGACGCGTTGGCCTTCCGTCAGGATGTAGGCGCCTTCGCCCAGCATCAGGGTTGCCGCGACGGCCGGCACTGGGAACGGGGTCGGGCGGCCGAGCGCGCGGCCGAGCGCGTGCGTGAAATCGCCGTTGGTGACCGGCGTCGGCGCGACCGCGTTGAGCACGCCGCTCGCACCGTCGATCGCGTGAAGATAGATCCCGACCTGGTCGTCGAGGTGGATCCACGAGCTCCACTGGTGCCCGCCTGCGAATACGCCGCCGACGCCCAGGCGGAAGATAGGCAGCAGCTTGCCCAGCACGCCGCCGCCGAGGCCGAGCACGAGCCCGCTGCGCACCTTGGCGACGCGCATCCCGCGCGCCGCCGCCCGGTCGGCTTCGGCTTCCCACGCGACGCACAGACGCGCGAGGAAATCCTCGCCGGGCGGGCTCGTCTCGACGAACGTCTCTGTGAGGCTCGTGCCGTAGTAGCCGATCCCGGACGCGCTAACGTACGTTTGCGGGCGGTCCGCGATGTGCGCGAGCGCGTCGAGGTACGCGTGCGGCAAATCGACACGCGAGGTCGTCATCGCGCGCTTCGCGGCGCCGGTCCAGCGCACGGACACCGGCGCGCCGGCGAGGTTCACGACGGCGTCGCTTTTCGCGCTCGCTTCGGCGGCGCGCGCGGGATCGCGCAGGCTCGCCTCGATCACCACGTCGCCGCGCGCGCGCAGCGCCGCGCCCAGCGGGCGGCCGATGAATCCGGTTGCGCCGAGAATCGTCACTCGCATCGTGTTTTCGACGACGCGGACGCGTGGTGCGTCGCGTCGAACCTCCGGTGGTGCTCGGGAACGTTCAGGCGCTGCGCGCGATCGCCGCCCTGCTGGTGGTCGTGGTTCACGCCTACGCCGTCGAGTCGACCTATCTCCCGGGACGGCCGTGGACGACGCCGTACCACATCCTGGGCACGTACGGCGTGGACCTCTTCTTCGTGATCAGCGGCGTGGTGATGCTCGTGTCGACCGCGACGTGGTTCGGTGAGAGATCCGCGCCGCGGCGCTTCCTCGCGCGGCGTGCGACGCGCATCTACCCGCCGTACTGGATCGTCACCGCGCTCGTTCTCGTCGCGTATCTCCTGGTGCCGAGCGCGGCCGGCGAGCACCGCAGCGCGCGTCCCGACGTGCTGCTGTCGTTCCTCGCGCTGCCGCAGCGCGGCGAGCCGCTGCTGGTGGTCGGGTGGACGCTCACGTACGAGCTCGTGTTCTACGCGGTGTTCGCGTTCGCGCTCACGTTCGCGCGCCGGTATCTTGCCGTGGTGACCGCGATCTGGCTGCTGGCGGTGGTGCTGATCGGCGCGCTCGGCCCGCACGCGAACCCCTTGGTGCGCGTGCTCGGCAGCTGGTTCAACCTGGAGTTCGTGTTCGGCATGGCCGTCGGAACGCTGGTGCTGCGCGGTGCGTTCGCCGCGCCGCGCGCGCTGCTCGCGCTCGCGATCGTGCTCGTCGTGGCGGTCTGCGTCGCGACCGCGTATTCCGGGCGCGAGTTTCTCGAGATCGCGTGGTGGCGTCCGTGGGCGGTCGGGCTGCCGATGGCGCTCCTCGTGTACGCGTCGCTCGGACTCGAGCGCCGCGGCGTGCTGGCCCCGCGCTGGCTGCGCGCGCAAGGCGATGCCAGCTATGCGCTGTATCTGTGGCACGTGCCGGTGATCGGCGCGCTCGGCCTCGCGCTCAACCGGATTCACGTGAACGGCACGCCGGCGCGCGTCGCGATCGTGTTCGGCGGCTATGCGCTCGCGATCGCGGTGTCGTTCGCCGCCTATCGCTGGATCGAACGGCCGCTGCTGCGGCTCGCGCGCCGCTACTTCGAAGGCAAAGCCACGCGAGTCGACCGCACGGCGCCGGCGAGCGCGGCGCTCAGCGCGCCGCGCCCAGCAGATCGGTGAGCACGGGGCGAAGCGCCGCCGCCCACACTTCATAGCCTGCCGCGGACGGGTGCAGCTTGTCGGGCAGCAGCTCCGGCAAGATCGCGCCGTTTGCGTCGATGAAGCGCGGGCCCGCGTCGAGCCAGCGCACCTGCGCGCCGTCGGCGAGCGGGGCGATGCGCGCGTTGACGTCGGCGAGCTTCGCGCGCAGCGGATCGCCGGGCTCGCCGCGCGGAAGCAGCGCGTTCAGTACGATCACCGCATTGGGCAGCTTCGTGCGGACCGTATCGACGATCGCCGCGATGCCGTGCGCGACGTTCTCCGGCGTCGCGCTCGCGAGGTTGTTCGTGCCGATCATCAGCACCACGACGCGCGCGTTGGAGCCGTCGAGCTCGCCGTTGCGAAGACGCCACAGCACGAACTGCGTGCGGTCGCCCGAGATGCCGAAGTTTGCGACG
>JAXDMB010000482.1:0-14145 GCA_034666325.1 Vulcanimicrobiota bacterium | reverse complement strand
GCTGCGATCAGCGCCAGTGCGCTCGCGCAGAAGACTCGTCTCATCATGGCGTCTTCCCCCGTTGCCGTCCGCGCGCGATCACCGTGCCCACCAGCGTCAGCAGAACAGCCACGATCGCTATCAAGCTCGAAAGGCCGCCTGTCGGCTCGATATCGTACGCGAGCTTGAGAACGGCCAGCGCCGCGATCGTGAGCGCCGTTGCAATCAGCGCGACGAGGCCCGCCGGCTTTGCGATGCTCGCGGCCGCAGCGGCCGCTGTTCGAGGCGGAGTGCTGTCCCCGTTGCCGGTGTTTCGTGCCCCGTCGCCCGGATCGTTCTCAACGTCGCCCATTGTCGTGCCCCATTGCAGCCGGTGCGTTAGTTCGCTAAGGGGAGCAGACGGCCTTCGCTCCTCAAGGTGGCTCCGCCGTGTGCCGATCACTCCTGGTACCGCATCCAGGATGGAGGACGCCACGGTGATCATGGAGATCGTCGCGATGGGGTTGGGCGCAGGAGTGTCCGCCGTCGCAAGCCAGCTCTTCCGAGCGCACCGGACGGCCGAGGGCGCCGCCGAGTGGATCCTCGTGGCGAACATGAACACGCTGCTTCGGCTCGACCTCGACCACCTGACGGGGGACGACGAGAACCACGGCCTGCGCGAGATGCGCGTCGCGCTCAAGGAAGCCGCCGAGAAGCGCTCGCCGAGCGAGCGCAGATTGCTCGAGCGCTACAACGCGCTGGTTGGCGTCGCGATCACGTTCGGCGAGAAGGTGCACGACGCCGCCGGCAACGTCGACATGCGCGCCGTGGCGAACCGCCGCGCGCATCTGCAGAACGCGCTCGCGCTGGGCGACCGGATCGAAGCCGCACTCGGCGGGATCGCGGAGCTCGCGAACGACGGCGAGCTGTCCCGAGGCGACCAAGGCGCCGCGGCAGCGACGACGACCGTCCGGACGATCGCCAACGCGCACCGCGCCCCGATTACCGCGCTGGCGGCCGTCGCAAAACGTTAACCGGCGCACAAGCGCCTGCTCGCCTTCCGGATCGGTGTGCCGAACGGCCGATAGAGAGAGCACATGGAGGCCACCACCGCGCTGCTTCGGATTGCGGCCCGCGTCGCGGGCGCGTCGGCGGCGCTCGTCAGCCGGCTCGGCGCGGACGTGCCGGTGGCGGCGTGGGGTTGTGACGCGGCCGCGGCGACCGCGCTGCTGCGCGTCGTGCGGCGGGCCTCACCCAACGGGGCGTGGTCGTTTCGCATCTTTCCGCTGACGCTTGCCGACGGGAGCCCGGGCGAGCTGTTTCTGATCGCGCCGTTCGCCGACATCGACGAGGCCGCGCAAGCCGCACTGGCCGCCGAGATCGGCGCCGCATGCGATCCCGCACGCGCCATCACCGAACCGTCCGGCAAGATCGAACGGCTCACGGAGAGCGTCGAGCAGCTCGGTGAGGCGATCGCGATCCTCGGGACGCCGCACGCGCCGGACGGGCCGAGCCATTTCTTGCACGTCAACATGGGCTTCACGCACCTGTTCGGCTTCACCGCGGCGGAGCTGGTCGGGCAAAGCGGCGAGATGGTCCTCGGGCCGCTCACCGACCGCGATCGCATGGCATGGCTGCGCTCGCGCGTGCGTGAGCGCGAAGCCGCGCGCGCCGTGGTCGTGCTCTACACCAAAGACCGCTCGCCGCTGTGGACGGAGATCGCGTCGACGCCGGTGCGCCATGAAGCGCACGCGGTTCATCACGTCGTGACGTTTCGCGACGTCACGTCGCGCAAGCAGTTCGAGGACGCGCTCGCGAACGAGAAGCGCAAGCTGCAGACGACGCTGGCCGCGATCGCGGACGCGGTCGTCACGGTGCTCGCCGACGGGCGCGTCGAGTTCGTCAACGCCGCCGCACAGCGGCTGCTCGGCATCGAGATGATGGACGCGTACGGCGCGCCCGTCGGTGACGTGCTGCGCCTGATCGACGGCGACGCGCAGCCGATCGACGTCGTCGCGGAACACGGCGGCGACGGCGTGCGGCGCGGCTTCGGCCACCTGCGCACGCTCAATGGCGCGAAGAGCACGATCATCGACGTCGCGTACGTCGCCTCGCGCATCGACGATGCGGACGACCACGGCACCGTCGTCGTGCTGCGCGACGTCACCGCCGAGAACCGGCTTGCGATGCGGCTCTCGTTCGAGGCGTCGCACGACCCGCTCACCGGGCTCGAAAACCGGCGCGCGTTCACCGAACGGCTCGAAGAAGCCGTGCGCGGCGCGTGCGAGCGCGGGGAGCACCACGCCGTCGGGTTTTTGGACCTCGACCGCTTCAAGATCGTCAACGACCGCTTGGGTCACGCCGTCGGCGATCGTCTGCTGCGCGAGATCGGGCACGTGATGGGCCGCGTGCTGCGCGGCGGCGACGTTTTGGCGCGCATCGGCGGCGACGAGTTCGCGCTGCTGCTGGCCAACTGCCGCATCGACGACGCGCGCCGCGTCGCGGAGAAGATGCGCGCGGCCGTCGACGCGTATCGCATCGAGCACCACGGCCAGGTGCTCGACGTCGGCGTCTCGATCGGCCTCGCGCCGATCGAAGCCGACACGCCGGGCGGCGCGCAGGCGCTCGCCGAGGCCGACGCCGCCTGCTACCAGGCCAAGAACGCGGGCCGCAACGCGATCGCCGGCTGACCCGCCGACACGGCTCAGGACAGGTTCCGGCGGGTAGGATACCGTCCATGGGACGCTCTCGACGAATCGCCTTCTTCGCACTGGGCGCCGCGGCGGTCGCGGCCGGCGCCGCGGTGATGTCCCGTCGCGCGCATGTGTCCGATCGCGAACGTTTGCGCGACCGCGTGGTGGTGATCACGGGCGGATCGCGCGGCCTGGGGTTCGCGCTCGCGGAGGATCTCGCGCGCGGCGGAGCACGCGTGACGATCGCCGGGCGGGATGCTGAAACGGTGGAGCGCGCCTGCAGAAAGCTCGCCGCCGAGGGGCTCACGGTGGACGGCGTGCGGTGCGACGTTCGCGACCGCGCCGACGTCGAGGCGATGATCGCGAACGTCGAAACGCACAGCGGTCCGGTGGACGTGCTGGTGAACGACGCCAGCGTGATCGAGGTCGGCTCCGTGTGGGATCAGTTGCTCGACGACTTCCGTGAGTCGGTCGAGACGCACGTGTTCGGGCCGCTGCACACGATGCGCGCGGTGCTGCCGTCGATGCGCGCGCGCCGTGACGGGCGGATCGTCAACATCGCCTCGATCGGCGGACTGATCGGCACGCCGCACCTCGCGCCGTACTCCGCCGGAAAGTTCGGGCTCGTCGGGCTCTCGCAAGCGTACGCGGCGGAAGTGGCGCACGACGGGATCACCGTGACGCTCGTGTGCCCCGGCCTCATGCGCACCGGTTCGCCGGATCACGCGATCTTCAAGGGCCGCACGCGCGCGGAGTACGCGTGGTTCGCGCTCGGCGACAGCAACCCGCTGCTTTCGAGCTCCACGCGCCATGCCGTGGTGCGCATCGTGCACGCGATCGCGCACCGCGAGAGTTTCGTGACCATCACGCCGCTCGCGCGGATCGCTCCGATCGTCAACGCGCTCGCGCCGAAAACGACGAACCGCATTTTGGCGCTGGTCGCGCGCATGCTGCCGCCGCCCGCGGACGATCAGCAAACGCGGCGCGAAGGCGAAGACAGCCACTCGCCGCTCGCGCCGAGCATCTTGACCGCGCTGGACCGTATCGCGAAGCGGCGCAACAACGAAGAATGACCGACGTGGACGCGCTGCGCGAGCATCTCGGCGTGCCGGACGACGAGCGCGGCGCGAAGTGGCGCCATCGCTTCTACGACCTCGTCGAGACGGCGCGGCTGACGCAGCGCGATCCCCGCATCTTTCTCGGGCCGGATGGCTTCCCGTACTACGCGCTCGACCTTCCGGCGGAAGGCGAGGACGGCGACATCGCCGTGGCGGACCTGGTCGACCTCGCGACCGACCGCGGCTTCGGCATCGCGATCGAGCCGCTGGAAGACGTCGCGGCGTGGGTGTTCACGTGCGGCGATCTCGTCACGCGGCGCGCGTTCGGCGGCTACGAGTTTCCGCGCATCGGCGTCGTTCCCACCGAGTCGCCGACGTTTCGCGCCGTGCTCAAGGAGACGCAGCGCATGGAGATTCTCGCGCCCGACGAAGTGATGCTGCCCGCGTACGTGCGCCCGCTGCTGCACGAGTACTTCACGCGCACGCTCGGCATCGCGCAGCCGGGCGTGCTGGCGCTCGTGTCGCCGGATCAGGAGCCGCGCGAGCAGCTCGTGTTCCGCATCGCGCGCGACGACTTCGACGACGAGGACCAGTTCGAAGCGGCGATCGCGGGACTGACGTGGTTCTTACCGCGCCACCTGGTCGTGTCGATTCTGCCGACCGACGTGGTCAGCGCGCTCGACGAAGCGTTCGTCCCGCTCGCCGCGTAGCGCATACCGCTGCGGACGCGGTCCGACGCTCAGACGCTGAGGTAACGGTCGTGCAGCGTGGTATCGGCGGCGAGAACGCCCGGTGCGCCGGTCCACACGGTGCGGCCTTTCTCGAGCACGACCGCGCGGTCGCAGAGCTTCGCGAGCGCGGGCAGGTGCTTGTCGACGACGAGCACGGATTGGCCGCGTTCGCGTAAGCGGCGCAGCACCGACCAGATCTCGTCGCGCACGACCGGCGCGAGCCCTTCCGTCGCTTCGTCGAGGATCACGAGGCGCGGGTTGAGCATCAGCGCGCGTCCGATCGCGAGCATCTGCTGTTCGCCGCCGGAGAGCTGGATGCCGAGTGCGCGTTCTCGTTCGGCGAGCCGCGGAAACAGCGCGAACACGTCGCGCACGGTCCACGCGGGCGCGCCGGGGCCGTAGTTCGCGGCCGTCGCGACGAGATTTTCGCGGACGGTGAGCGTCGGAAAGACCTGGCGCCCTTCGGGCACGATGCCGATCCCGTGGCGCGCGATTCGATACGGCGCGCGGTGCGTGACGTCGTCGCCGGCGAACGTGACCCGTCCGGCGGTTGCGCGGCACAGGCCGAGGATCGTGCGGAACGTCGTCGTCTTGCCCATGCCGTTGCGGCCGACGAGCGCGACGCTTTCGCCTTCGTCCACGTGCAGCGTCACGCCGAACAGCACGCGGCTGCGCCCGTAACCGGACTCGATCGCGTCGACGTCGAGGAGCCGGCTCACCGGTCGCCTCGCGATGCGATCACGCGTCCTCGCCGAGATAGGCTTCGCGCACCCGTGCGTCGTTGCGGATCGCGTCGTACGCGCCCGTCGCGATGACGCGGCCCGACACCAGCACGGTGACGCGGTCGGCGAGTTGCGCGACGGCTTCCATGTCGTGCTCGATCAGCAGCATCGCGACCGTGCCTTTGATGCCGCGCAGCAGCTCGATCATCGCGCGGCTTTCGTCGTGGCCGAGGCCCGCCATCGGCTCGTCGAGCAGCAGCACCGCAGGCTCTTGCGCCAGCGCGATCGCGAGCTCGAGCAGCCGCTGCTCGCCGTGCGCGAGGTCGCTCGCACGCACGCCGGCACGCGCCGAGAGCCCAACGCGGGCCAGCGCCGCGCGTGCCGGCTCGCGCAGCGCGGCGTCGCGAAACGCCGATTTCCAGAACCGCATCGCCGTGGCGTTGCGCGCCTGCACCGCCAGCGCGACGTTGTCTTCGGTGGTGAAGTCGTCCACGATCGTCGTGATCTGGAACGACCGCGCGATGCCCAGGCGCGCGCGTGCATCGGAGCTCAGGCCTGTCAGGTCGCGATCACCGAAAGCGATCGTGCCGCGGTCGGGTGCGACCTCGCCGGCGAGCTGTGCCAGCAGCGTCGTCTTGCCCGCGCCGTTGGGCCCGATGAGCGCATGGCATTCGCCGGCGCGCACGTCGAGATCGAGATCGTCGCTCACGACGAGCGCGCCGAACGCTTTGCGCAGCCCGCGCACGGCGAGCACCGCGTCAGCCATCGTTCGAGCCCGCGAGCCAGCCGTACAGCCCGCGTTTTGCGAACAGCACGATCACCAGCAGAATGATGCCGAGCGGAAGCATCCAGTGTTCGGTGAATCCTGACAGCACCGATTCGAGGCCGAGCAGCACCGCGGTGCCGTACAGCGCGCCGGCGAGCGTTCCGAGGCCGCCGAGGATCACCATCACCAAGAACTCGCCCGAGCGCGACCACGACGCCATGTCCGGGCTCACGAAGCGCGCGTATTCCGCCCACAGCGCGCCCGCCAAACCCGCGCCCGCGCCGGCGATCACGAACGCGACCAGCTTGTAGCGGAACGTCGGGAAGCCGAGCGCGAGCAGCCTGCGCTCGCTGCGCCGCGCGCCGCGCAGCACGATGCCGAAGCGCGACTCCACCAGCTGCGCCGCGAACGCGACGAACGCGATCAGCAGCGCCAGGCAGACGAAATAGAGCACGTTCGCGTCGCGCAAGTCGATGCCGGGCAGCGTGCCGCGCGCGTCGAGCGAAAGGCCGTCGTTGCCGCCCCATGCGCGCACCGCGATCAGCGCGTAGAACACCATCTGCGCGAACGCGAGCGTGATCATGATGAAGAAGATGCCCGACGTGCGCAGCGACAGTGCGCCGACCAGCGCCGCGAGCAGCGCCGAGGTGACGACGGCGGCGGCCCACGCGACGAGCGCCGAGTCGACGCCGTGCTGCGCCAGCACCGCGACGGTGTAACCGCCTACCGCGAAGTACGCGGCGTGGCCGAAGCTCACCATCCCGCCGTAGCCCACGATCAGATCGAGACTGACCGCGGCGAGCGCGAGGATGAGGATGCGCGTGACGGAGCTGATCCAGAACGGCTGGTGCAGCAGCGACGCGATCGCAGGCAGCGCGAGCAGCACGGCCAGCGTTGCGAGCAGAATCGCCGCGCGCCGCCGCGTGCTAACGAGCGCCGGCAGGGAACAAGCCTCGCGGCTTCCACACGAGCACGACCGCCATCAGCACGTAGATCGCGACCGCGGAGAGCCCGCCGCCGAGCGAGTCGGCGATCTCCGGCCGCGCGACCGGCTTGAGCAGAACCGGAATGTACGCGCGCCCGAGCGTGTCGACGAGCCCCACCAGCAGCGCGCCCACGAACGCGCCGCGAATCGAGCCGAGCCCGCCGACGACGATCGCGACGAACGTGAGGATGAGGATTTGCTCGCCCATGCCGACTTGCACCGCGAGGATCGGCGCGAGCAGCGCGCCCGCGACGCCCGCCAGCAGCGCGCCCAGGCCGAACACGATCGTGTTGAGCTGCGCGATGTCGACGCCGAGCGCGGCGACGGTCTCGCGGTGCGTCGCGCCGGCGCGGATCAGCATGCCCAGGCGCGTGCGCGCGATCAGCACGTACAGCCCCAGCGCGGCGAGCAGTCCCGCGCCGATCAGCACGAGCCGGTACGCCGGATAGACGAACCCGCCCAAGGACAGCGTTCCCGCCAGCGCGCCCGGAACGTCGACCGGCAGCGGCACTTTGCCCCAGAGCATCGACACGCCGTCGTTCGCGATCAGGATCAGCGCGAACGTCGCGAGCACTTGGTGGAGATGGTCGCGCCCGTACAGCCGCCGGATCACGACGAGCTCCATCACGACGCCCGCGAGTCCCGCCGCCGCGGCGCCCGCGAGCACGGCGACCGCGAACGGCGCGCCGTGCACCGCCGCGGACGCGGAGACGAACGCGCCGATCATGTAGAGCGAGCCGTGCGCGAGATTGATCACGCCCATGATTCCGAACACGAGCGTCAGCCCGGCGGCGATGAGAAAGATCATCGCCCCGAACTGCAGCCCGTTGAGAACCTGCTCGAGCGCGAGCGACACGATCAAGTCAGCTTGCACTGGCCCGAATAGACGTCGCCGGTGTCGCGCATGATCTTTCCGACCCCGCGCAGCGTCAGCTTCTTGGTCTTCGGGTCGCGCACCACTTTCATGCTGTACCAGTCCTGCACGGGGTACTGGTTGGGGCCGAACTTGAACGCGCCGCGCGTCGACTTGAAGTCCGCTTTGCGCAGCGCGGCGCGAAACGCGTCCGCTTTGGAGAGGTCGCCGTTCACCGCGCGCAGCGCGCTCGCGATGAGCTTCGCCGTGTCGTAGCCTTGGCTCGCGTACGGCGTCGGCTCCCGATGGTATTTCGCGCGGTAGTCGGTGACGAACTTCTTGTTGGCCGCGTACGGCAGGTCTTCGAGCCAGTGCGCCGTGCCGTAGAGGTCTTCCGCGTCGTTGCCGACCGCGCCGATCACGTGGTTCTCGAGCGAGAACTCGGGCAGCACCACCTTCATCGTCTTCTTGAGCCCGGCTTGCGCGAACTGCTTGAGGAAATTGATCCCGAGGCCGCCCGGCAGGAAGTAGTAGATGCCGTCCGCGTTCGCGGCGCGAATGCGCGCGAGCTCCGCGGAGTAGTCGGTCTGATCGAGCGCGGTGTAGATCTCTTCGGCGATCTGGCCGTGATAGGTGCGTTTGAAGCCCGCGATCGCGTCCTTGCCGGTGGTGTAGTTCGGCGCCACGACCACCATCTTCTTGAGGCCGAGGTACTGCGCGTACTGGCCCGTCGCTTCGTGCGGCGTGTCGTTCTGCCACGACACGACGAAGAAGTTCTTGTTGCATCCCTTGCCTGCGAGCTGCGACGGTCCCGAGTTCGGGCTCACGTAGAACGCGCCGGCTTCCACGACGCTCGGCACGACGGCCAGCGCGACGTTGGAATAGATGATGCCGGTGAAGAGCTGGATCTTGTCTTGCAGCAGGAACTTGTCGGCGATCTGCTTGCCGCTGGCGGGCTTGAGCCCGTCGTCCTCGACGATCACTTGCACGGGCACGCCGCCGAGCTTGCCGCGCTCCTCGTCGATCGCGAGCTGGAAGCCGTCGCGCATGTCCTCGCCGAGGTAGCCCCCGGCGGTGGAGAGCGTCGTGATCATGCCGATCTTGAGCGGCGGCGGGTCGGCGGCGAACGCGCTCGACCCGGAAACGGACAGCACCAAGAGCGCGGCGAGTAAGGCGCGGGCGAACGTGAGCATCGGGACCCCCTTCAGTGATCGAAAGCGGCTTCGGCTGACGTTCTCCCAAGCCTTCGGGGTTGACGCCGAATTTAGTTTAGGTATAAACTATCGGCGCCGCGAGTCGGCTGGGGGCGTCGTGCGAATCGTCTGTATCGGTGGCGGACCGGCGGGTCTGTTCTTCTCGATCGTCATGAAGTCGGCGCGCCCGGACGCTCGCATCGTCGTGCTCGAGCGCAACCGTCCCGACGACACGTTCGGCTGGGGCGTCGTGTTCTCGGACCAGACGCTGGGGAACATCGCCGCCGCCGATCCGCCGACGTACGACCGCATCGTGCGCAGCTTCGTGCACTGGGACGACATCGACGTCCACTACCGCGGGCGCACGATCCGCGCCGGCGGCCAGGGCTTCGCCGGAATCGCGCGCAAGCGGCTGCTGCGCATCCTCCAAGAACGCGCGGTGGAGCTGGACGTCGACGTGCGCTTCGAAGTGGAAGGCGACGACGGCGCGCATGCCGGCGCCGACGTCATCGTCATCGCGGACGGCGCCAACAGCCCCACCCGGCGCAAGCACGTCGCGGCGTTCGGAACGACGCTGGAGAACCGCCGCAACCGCTACATCTGGCTGGGCACGCACCAGCGTTTCGACGCGTTCACGTTCGCGTTCGAGGAGACGCCGTACGGCTGGTTCCAGGTGCACGCGTACCAGTTCGACGCGGACACCGGCACGGTGATCGTCGAGTGCCGTGAGGAGACGTGGCAATCGGCCGGACTCGACCGCGCGACGGCGGACGAGTCGATCGCGTTTTGCGAGCAGCTCTTCGCGCCGTACCTCGGCGGCAATCGTTTGATCAGCAACGCGAGGCACCTGGCGAACCCGTGGATCACGTTCGTACAGGTCAACAACGCGCGCTGGTTCGACGGCAACAAGGTGCTGATCGGCGACGCCGCGCACACCGCGCACTTCTCGATCGGCTCGGGGACGAAGCTCGCGCTCGAGGACGCGATCGCGCTCGCCGCCGCGCTGCGCCGCAATCCGGAGCTCACGCGCGCGTTCCAGGAGTACGAGGCCGAGCGGCGGATCGAGGTGCTGCGCCTCCAGAACGCCGCGCGCAACAGCACGGAATGGTTCGAAAACGTCGCGCGCTATGCGAGCCTGGAGCCCGAGCAGTTCGCGTACAGCCTGCTGACGCGCAGCCAGCGGCTCACGCACGACAACCTGCGCCTGCGCGACCGCGCGTACGTCGAGAACATCGAGACGTGGCTCTCGCGGCGCGCGGGCACCGAGAAGCCGGTTCCGCCGATGTTCGCGCCGTTCCGGCTGCGCGAGCTGGAGCTGCCGAACCGCGTCGTGGTGTCGCCGATGGCGATGTACTCGTGCGTCGACGGCACGCCGAACGACTTCTACCTCGTGCACCTCGGCGCGCGCGCGCAGGGCGGCGCAGGACTGGTGTTCACCGAGATGACGTGCGTGTCGCCGGAGGGGCGCATCTCGCCGGGATGCGCCGGAATGTACCGCGACGAGCACGTGCCGGCGTGGACGCGAATCGTCGACTTCGTCCACACGTACACGCGCGCGAAGATCGGCCTGCAGCTCGGGCACTCCGGCCCGAAAGGCTCGACGCAGCGCGGCTGGGAGGAAGCCGACGAGCCGCTTACCGCCGAAAACTGGCCGGTGATGGGCCCGTCGCCGGTGCCGTTCGGCGAACGGCACCAAATACCGCACGTGATGTCACGCGCGGACATGGAGCGCGTGAAAGGCGAGTTCGCTCGTGCGACCGAGATGGCGCAGCGGTGCGGGTTCGACATGCTGGAGCTGCACTGCGCGCACGGGTACCTGCTGTCGAGCTTCATCACGCCGCTCACCAACCAGCGCACCGACGCGTACGGCGGCTCGCTCCAGAACCGGCTGCGCTATCCGCTCGAGGTGTTCGCCGCGGTTCGCGCGGTGTGGCCCGCCCACAAGCCGATGTCCGTGCGCATCTCGGCGACCGACTGGGTGGACGGCGGGATCACTGCGAACGACGCGGTGGAGATCGCGCGCGCGTTCGACGCCGCCGGCGCCGATCTGATCGACGTGTCGGCGGGGCAGACGTCGCGGCTCGCGCAGCCGGTGTACGGGCGCATGTTCCAGACGCCGTTCTCCGACAAGATCCGCAACGAGCTGCGCATCGCGACGATGGCGGTCGGCAACATCACCGACGCCGACCAGGTGAACAGCATCATCGCCGCCGGGCGCGCCGATCTCGTCGCGCTCGCGCGGCCGCACCTGTCCGATCCGTACTTCACGCTGCACGCCGCGGCGCAGCTCGGATACGACGAGCAGCACTGGCCCGAGCAGTATCTTCCCGGGCGCGAGCAATACCTGCGCAACCTCCGCCGCGCCGCGCAGATCGCCGCCGAAGCGGCGAACGAGGTGACGCGATGAGCATCGCCGGCAGGCACGCGCTGGTGACCGGCGGCGGGCGCGGCATCGGCGCGGCGATCGCGACCGCGCTCGCGGCGGAGGGTGCGCGGCTGACGCTGCTCGGCCGCGACGGCGCGGTGCTGGAGAAACACGCCGCGACGCTGCCGCCAAGCGCCGCGGCGCACGTGGTCGTCGCGGACGTCGCGGACGCGGATGCCGTTGGCGCTGCGTTCGCCGATGCGCGCGCGCGGCACGGCGAGGTGGAGATTCTGGTGAACAACGCCGGGATCGCGGTCAGCCGGCCGTTCGCGAAGATCGATCCCGCGACGTGGGCGTCGGTCATCGGGATCAACCTTACCGGCACGTACAACTGCACGCGTCAGGTCCTGCCCGCGATGGTGGCGGCCGGATACGGGCGCATCGTCAACATCGCGAGCACGGCCGGGCTCGTCGGCGGAAAGTACATCGCGGCGTACACCGCGGCGAAACACGGCGTCGTGGGGCTGACGCGCGCATTGTCGGCGGAGCTCGCGGCCAAGGGCGTCACGGTCAACGCCGTCTGTCCGGGGTTCACGGAGTCGGAGATGCTCGACCGCACGCTGTCGGCAATCGTCTCGGCGACCGGCCGCACGCCGGACGATGCGGCGGCGGCGATTCTCGCGCGCAACCCGCTCGGGCGCTTCGTGCGGCCCGAGGAAGTCGCGAGCACCGTCGTATGGCTGTGCGGCGACGGAGCGGCGGGGATCACGGGACAGGCGATCGTGATCGACGGCGGCGAGGTGCAGCACTGATGCGGGAGCGCGTCGACACCGAGTCGCGCGCGACGCACGACGACCACCTGTCGGTGCGTGTGTGGCTGCGGCTGCTCGCGTGCACGAACCTGATCGGAGGGCGTGTCGCGAGCCGCCTGCGCGACGACTTCGACATCACGCTGCCGCGCTTCGACTTCATGTCGCAGCTCGAGCGCAACCCCGGCGGCCTGCGCATGACCGAGATCTCGAAGCGCATGATGGTGACCGGCGGCAACATCACGCGCATCGCCGACCAGCTGCTCGCCGAAGGGCTGATCACGCGCAGCGTCGCGCCGGGCGACCGCCGCGCCTCGATCGTGAAGCTGAGCGCCGCGGGGCGGCGCGCGTTCGGCGAGATGGCGCGGCGGCACGAGGGTTGGATCGTCGAGATGTTCGCCGGCGTCAGCGAAACGGAGCGCAACCAGCTCTACGCGCTGCTCGCGAAGCTCAAACGCCACCTCAACGCCGTGGAAAGCGCAGCCGCCCGATGAACCGAGACCAGACCTTCGCGACGTACGAGGCGCGGCATTTCCGCTGGGACGTTGCGGACGGCGTCGCGACGCTGACGCTGAACCGGCCGGAGCGCAAGAACCCGCTCACGTTCGAGTCGTACGCCGAGCTGCGGGACGTGTTCCGCGCGCTCGTGTACGCGCGCGATGTCGACGCCGTGGTGATCACCGGCGCCGGCGGAAACTTCTGCTCCGGCGGCGACGTGCACGAGATCATCGGGCCGTTGACCGAGATGGCGATGCCCGAGCTGCTCGCGTTCACGCGCATGACGGGCGACGTGGTGAAAGCGATGCGCGCCTGCCCGCAGCCAATCGTCGCGGCGGTGGACGGCGTGTGCGCGGGCGCGGGCGCGATGTTGGCGCTCGCGTCGGACCTGCGCTACGGCACGGCGAACGCGCGCGTCGCGTTCTTGTTCACGCGCGTCGGGCTGGCGGGCGCCGACATGGGCGCGTGCACGCTGCTGCCGCGCGTGGTCGGGCACGGGCGCGCGTCGGAGCTCCTGTTCAGCGGGCGTTCGCTGCATGCGGACGAGGCGCTCGCGTGGGGATTTTTCAACCGGCTGTGCGAGCCGGACGCGCTGCCGCGCGAAGCGGCGGCGTTCGCGCGGACGCTCGCGGACGGACCCGCGTTCGGCCATGCGATGACGAAGAAGATGCTGCACCAGGAGTGGGCGATGGGTCTGGACGAGGCGATCGAAGCCGAGGCGGAAGCGCAAGCGATCTGCATGCAGACGCGCGACTTCCGGCGCGCGTACGAAGCGTTCGCCGCGAAGCGCACGTCGGTGTTCGAGGGCGACTGATGACGCCGACCGCGCACGCCGACACGTTTGCGCGCGACCACTTGCCGCCGCGCGAGGAATGGCCGGAGTTCTTGTTCACGCTGCCGGAACTGCAATATCCCGAGCGGCTGAACTGCGCCGCCGAGCTGCTGGACGCGACGGTCGCGCGCGGCTTCGGCGGACGCCAGGCGATCGTGTCGCCGCAGCTGCGCCTCACGTACGACGAGCTGCTGGCCGAAGCGAACCGCATCGCGAACGTTCTGCGCGACGATCTCGGCGTGGTTCCCGGCAACCGCGTGCTGCTGCGCGGCTTCAACAACGACGTGACGGCCGCGTGCTGGCTGGCGGTGGTAAAAGCCGGCTGCGTGGTGGTGACGACGATGCCGCTGCTGCGCGCGAAAGAGCTCACCGACGTCATCCAAGCCGCGCAGATCACGCACGCGATCTGCGACCGGCGCCTCAGCGAGGAGCTGCAGAACGCGCTGCAGGCGTGCCCGACGATGCGCACGGTCGTGTTCTCGCACGACGACCGCGCGTCGGGATTAACGGCGCTCGCCGCACGGCGCCCGCCGGCGTTCGACAACGTGCGAACCGCGGCCGACGACGTGTGCATGATCGCGTTCACGTCCGGCACGACGGGGCGGCCGAAGGGCACGATGCACTTTCACCGCGACGTGCTGGCCGTGTGCGACACGTTTCCGCCGTCGTCGTTCGCGCCGGG